>QNAD01000001.1 GCA_003641345.1 Candidatus Zixiibacteriota bacterium
ATATAAAAAGCTAAAGTTGCAAACATGGTCGCCATCATTGGGGAATCAAGATATACAAAAAGCCAATCATAAATCGAACCATCAGCCCGACCAAACAGTGAAGACCATGATGACGGAAGAATTGACGGAATCGCCATTATAAATATTGATATGAGCGTGATTAATTTATAAATCCAGCCTTCTTTACGTTGTTTGACAGCCGCCCAATTAACACGAGTAATAGAAACAACCCCTAAAAGCAGAGTAAATCCACCAACAATGGTCAGCCAGATTAGAAATTCATCTTTCAATCCGCCAATTAAGGTATCGGAATCAAAGAAAAATGATACCACCATTGTTAAACCGACTAAAAAAGCAACTACTACTGGTATTGATGTTCTCATAAATTTATATTTTTCCTCTAAACCGCATCAAACCAGCTTTTGTATAATTCATCATATCCAAAAGAAGCTAAAATCACTCCCAACAATATACAAAATATAATTATCATCTTTACAAAATCCTGCCCTTTCAAGCCACCAAGCATAATCGGTTCATGCGATAAATAAGCCGAAGCCGCATAAAGTTCTTCGCCCATTAGAGTATAATCACAGGCGGCAATAAAAAACGGAAGCTGTTCCGGACGGGCAGTACCGGCAATTTGAATTGAACCGGCGGCATTTCCTGTCTCTGCAAGTAATAAAGATTCTGCAAAAAAGGCACCCATATAAATATTTGTTGCCGGACGCTCCCGCATCATATAACCATTGACGTTAGCAGTAAAAGCAAACTGTTCTCCGGCTACATAATGAACGGTATCCTTGTCGTAGTAATCTCCCTTACCAACTTCAATGTACGCCTGTTCTACAACTTCCTGACCAGCGGCTAAAACCAAAGGATAACGTACCGGAACATTCAGTGGAGTTTCATACTGGGCTGTAATTTTTGCTACCCGACCTAATATTGAAATTCCGGCAATTGTCTCAATTTCATCCAACTCAGCAATTCCGGGAATAAATAAAACAGGACGACCCATCTCAGTAGCCCTACCTACAGCCTCTTCAACTGCATCCAATCCGGGAATTTTGCGAATAAACAGTTGTTTCCCCCTTTTAGCCCAATTAGTATAAAGTAGAACAGCCATTGAAAAAATTAATACAAAAATTAGCGCATTTATTCGGTCGGTTCGAAATATATTAAATGATACTTCTGGTTCTGAGGCTTGGGCTAACAGATTTCCTGAAAACATCAACCAGAAAAAACCAAGTAGAAAAGCATTTATATATCTATTTTTTCTATTCATACAAGACGCCAATATACGAGTTTGGTCTTAATTGTCAATCTATTTAAAAACGACTCAACTTAGAGGCTTTTTATTTATAATTGGGCAGTTCTCAAGAAAAGAAAGAATTGTCCTTTTCAGTTATTGATAAATCAAAATGATTTATCAATAAGGGAGACAAGGTCAATAACATTTATCAATCCATTTTTATCACAATCTTTTGATAATAAATTTTCGCTAAGCGGCATTCCACGATAGAGATAATCAACCATCAAAGTCAAATTAGACAGATCTGAATTATTGATATTCTGAAATAATTGAATATCTAATGCTGACATCATATCATCAATTAATCTTCGGGACTCATCATAATCCATTGTCCATAAATGAAAACCAAAAAGAAAAGTTTCTGTAAAATCTCTAAACGTATGTACCCCCACCGGTTTCCCTTCAAGGATAGATGTATTAGGATATTTAGAGCCATAAGTATATATCACCTGAGCATCATCAGTAATCATAAACGAAACCACAGCCGGGTTAGTCTCAAGATTCCAAAAAGTAGAAATATTATCCTTAAACGGATTATGGTCAGGAGTATAACCTATATTTAAAAAATTAGCCGTCATCGAAGATGCATAGGTAAACCCAAATGATGTATCTATCTTGTCATAACCATTTTGTAAAAAATAAACCAAATCAACATGAAAAAGAGAATCAACTGCAAAATAATTATTTACAAACCAGTTGTCCAACGGGTAAGTACCTGAAACAAATTCAGAATTCATATGAAGTTCCGTAATCCCTCGGAAACCACCAAAATATGCCAATTTTCCACCAACAATTAAATATTTAGAAAAAGCGTCCAAATGAGATGGGTTACTTATAGAGATAATATCTTTTTCTCTCAAACCATCATCTATAATAACTAATTTGTAATTTAACAATTGTTCCCAGCTGAACTCAGAAACAGGACTATTGATTGTATCACTAAAATTATACATGTCATAACTATAAGCCGGTGAAGTCAGACCTAATATTGAATCATAGAATGATGCAATCGAATCAAAGACAACAAAATTATCGTTATCCATTCCACTGCTGGTCACCACCAAAATATCTTTATTCATCATATTGGACAGTTCAGAGATATAAACTTCATTGGAAAATTCAGATTCAAATCCGTTCTTGTTTACCGAAGTTACAATATAAACTTCGCCCTCAGTATAATCATTATCTTCAAAAATAAAATTACCACTATCTAACAATAAGTATGGTTCCATTGCATAATAGTAATATGTATTATTTTCAAAAATAAAAGTATCTAAAGGTGTGATTCCATCTACCATAGATTCCGTATTATAGAAACGATGGTATCGTAATTTTGAGAGAGTCGAATCTTGGAATTTATAAATATTATAATGGTCAATATTTTCGTTGGATAGTTCTTCCCACTCAAAATTGGGGGCTTCCCCAGGTTCAATTATTCTAATATTTTTTTGAATTAACGGAGCAGGAATATTTTTTTGTAAATTAATAATCAATGGTTTACTTATTTCTGATTCTCCGCCTTCTGTTTTATAAGCTATGTTGGCAAAATAGAATTTGTCATTTTCTAAGTTATCGAATATATGCTGATATTTTTTGGAAGTTGTTCCATAGAAATACAAAGATTCAGGAACAAGCCAGGGAGCCGCTATCCCCGGATAAGGAAGCAAATCATTTGAAAGTTCTGTCAAATAAATATTAACATTTTCAACACCGGGGAAAACCCATGGGTCCCACTCAAGAATAATCGAATCAGAATTTACCTCAACCATTTCTAACCCTATTGGTGCATAAGAAACATTCAATAATGAATCCGCAAGATAATTTGCCCAAAAAGCAATATTGGAAACATCAGAAAAATTTACATTATACAAATATTCATCAGGACGGTAATTATGAAATAAATTACTAAGAAAATTATCAGGCTTCCAATGAACAATCTCACCTGTGAAAAGAGCATATTGTAACCGAATTGAAGAATCAGGAGGCAAATCAAATTTACCAACAGAAATCATCATCCTGATATCTTTTCCATTGGAAATACTTCTTGAAAATAGTGGATTGGGAAACATCCAGACAGAATCGTTTTCATTTATGGATGCAGTAAATACCTGATTATAATCCCACTCATCAATTGATAACATTTTATATCGGTCAATCTCATTATTATAAAATGGGTAAGTATATTGATTCAAAACTGTGTCAAATATAGTATCCGTTTCAGAAATTATGGTTGTATCTATCCAGTCAAATTTTTTACGGGGACCTAATTCACCATTGGAAAAATCAATACTGTTTAGCCACCAATTAAAATTAGTATCTGTTGTTTCAAATGATGTATTGAGAAATTTAAATGCAAATAATTGCCTTGGGCTTTGATTATTATATATCCCATCGACCGGATCACCATCATTATCCATAGCATAAAAAATTCCTTCATCACGTAAACTACCAACAATGTCATCAGTTACGCCAAAAGAACTTGGCTTTTCCTGATGATAAATATCATTATCAAAAAAGAAACCAATATATCCGTCTTTAATTTCTTCGTTGCCAATATTAGTTATAACCATATCGTAGATAATTGATTTACTAAAAGGAACTTCGTAAAAAGCATGCGACCTTTGTGAAATTACAAGGTTCATAGGCATGATATTATAATCGGGGAGTTTGTAAAGAGTATCATTATATTTAGCACGCATCGAAAAATCAGAGCAATAATCAAAAAAATTAACAGAAGGTTCCGAATTTGCAGGGGTCATAGTATAATAATAGTTTTGGGCATACCTTCCAGAAGACACCAAAGTATCACCACCGACTACACCACCTATGAAGATTGTACCTCCATATAAATAATCTATTTGACTTCCTGAAGGAGTTTCAAATTTTGAAGAAGGCCACTGTGGAATTAAGGTTGATTGAACCCCTCCATAACCCCCGTAACAATCAAAAGAAGTGCTTATTTTACCCGTAACTTGCATACCATAGTTAAGTGGAAAAGGAATTTGAGAGTCTGAATTTTCATCACTCAGGGTTGAGATAACCCCAGTTATGAATAACAAAAAAATAAATAGTAATATTTTTGAAAGTGAACTAATCACCTTTAAACTCCCCAATACCTAAATCACTATTACAACAAAATATACTTATACCTTCTTATTAACGCAAGAAATGCTGAATATGTTTATTATTTTAAGAAGACAAAGGATTTGGTAAGGAAAATTATTTTAGTAATCTGCCAATAACGACCCAGAAAACCAGCAAAACTGCAAATATCAGAGATATTGCTAAAAAAGCGGATGTTGTTATAGATTTTGTATTTTGAGGTACTTCTGGCTTGATTTTATTTTTGGAAAATTTCTCCATCGCCTCGACTGTAATTTGAAAAGTGGAAGCATCCATAAATCTTTCAGCTGGAAGTTTGGCTAATAGTTTTTTTACCATCAATACCATATCTCCGGGAATATTGGGAACTTTATTGAAATCAAAATCTACAGAATCGTATGTTATTTTTTTTATTAATTCTTTATTATCATTTGCTTTGAAAGGTAACGAGGCAAAAATAGATTCATAAATTATTACACCTAAAGAATACAAATCAGTACTGCGACTGGATGCTTCGCCGTTAATAATTTCAGGAGCAAGGTACTGAAAATCATCATCGGCACAATTATCATATTGGATTGCCTCCAAATCAAATTTATTCGGATATCCATAATCCAATAATGATACCTGTCTGTTTTTTGTTATTAGAATATTGGAAGGTTTCATATTGCCGTGATGCAATTTTTCTTTATGAATAGATTTTAACCCTTCAACTATCTTTTTGATAATTGTTATTAGCAAATCATAGTTAAACTCTCTTGATTTAAAAAATTTGGTAATTGGAATTCCATCGACATATTCACTAATAATTATAAAATTACCCTCAATCTTTAATACTTCTGAAACTGTACAAATAATAGGATTATCAATATTAGCTATCGCCTTAATATTCGTAATGGCAGAACCTTTGAATTCCTGCATTTTTGATAATTGTTTATTAATAATCTTAAGGACAGCAAATCGACCGGTTTCTAACTCTTTAACTTTAAAAACCTGGCCATTATCTCCCTCGCCGATTTTTTCAAGAACTTCAAATCGATCTAAAGATTCCAATATATTTTGATCCATAAACTTAATAACGGTAAATATTAAAAAAACTTAAATTATAACTGTCTTCATTTTTCGAGCTAACTTAGTGTAACAAAATAGATTAGAAATATATTATATAAAATCTTTATTTGTAATAGTAAAAAACCGCCAGATTGTCTCTAACGGTTTATTATAAATAATTTTTTTATTTCAATTCAGAGTAGCCTTGCTACTTACTCCATAAAGGGATAACGATAATCTTTAGGCGGAACAAAATTCTCTTTAATAGAACGAGGAGATGCCCACCTTAGCATATTTTGAATACCGCCTGCTTTATCGTTAGTGCCGGATGCTCTACCGCCACCAAATGGTTGTTGACCGACAACGGCACCGGTAGGTTTATCATTAATATAGAAATTACCTGCGGCATTACGAAGAGTTCTTTCTGCAAGCTCTATCGCTTTGCGGTCGATTGCAAAAACGGCACCGGTTAAAGCATATGGTGAAGTTTGGTCAATCAGATGCAAAGTTTTAGCATATTCTTCATCTTCATAAACATAAATAGTTAACACCGGACCAAAGATTTCTTCTTCCAAAAGTTTAAAATGAGGGTCAGTGGTAACCACTACTGTTGGAGAGATAAAATATCCTTTAGATTTGTCATACCCTCCGCCAACAATTATCTCGGCATTTTTGTTATCTTTGGCATAATCAATATAGGATGTGATAGAATCAAAAGCACTTTTATCAATAACAGCATTAATAAAATTAGTGTAATCTTCCGGATCACCCATTTTGAGTTCACCAACCTGTTTGATTATTTTCTCTTTAACTTCAGCCCACATTGATTTTGGAATATAAACTCTCGAAACCGCTGAGCATTTTTGCCCTTGAAACTCAAAAGCACCTCGGACAAGACCAGTTACCACTTCGTCTGCATTGGCAGATTTATGAGCAACAATGAAATCTTTACCGCCGGTTTCGCCGACAATTCTCGGATAGGTTTTATAATTAGCAATATTTTCACCAACTGTTTTCCACATCATTTGGAAAATCGGTGTTGAACCGGTGAAATGAATCCCTGCAAGATTTTCATTCCGCAAAACGGTATCCCCAATATCTGCTCCACGAGCAAAAATCATATTAATGACACCTGCCGGAAGGCCTGATTCACGGAGAATTTTCATTAGAAAATAAGAAGTATAAACAGCTGTTGATGCCGGTTTCCATACTGCAACATTACCCATCATTGCCGGAGCAGTAGGAAGATTGCCATTGATAGATACAAAATTAAACGGTGTTACGGCAAATACGAATCCCTCAAGCGGACGATGATCAAGGCGATCCCAAATTGTGGGAGCATTCCCCGGTTGGACTTTATAGATTTCGTTCATGTAATAAGCGTTGTATCTCCAGAAATCAACCAACTCACAGACTGCATCAATTTCAGCCTGAAAAACATTTTTAGAATGAGCTAACATGGTAGCGGCATTTACAATTGCACGATATGGACCGGCTAATAAATCTGCGGCTTTAAGAAAGATAGCCGCCCGATGTTCCCATGGAACCATCGACCAAGCTTTATAAGCATCCATAGCAGTATCAACCGCTATCTTGACATCATTTTTACTTCCTTGATGATAGTAACCAAGTTTCAAGTCATGATTATGAGGGGAAGTAATATCGATTTTTTTATCAGTCTTGACATCTTTACCATCAATAACCATCGGGATTTCAATCGGGTTAGATTTAAGATATTCAAGAGCTTTTTCAAGCTCGGCTCTTTCGATTGTTCCGGGCGTATAACTTTTGATTGGTTCATTCACTGGATATGGGACTTGAAAAACAGACATTTTTAAACCTCCTGCAGACAATTATCTGCCAGATTCAATTTTTATTAAAAGAACAAATTTTCAAAACATTAACATTAGGCTGACAAAAATATATGGAAATTCTCCATCTGGCAAGCAGAATGGTTGGGAAAATATTGATAATTATTGATTTTTTAAAAAAAATGACCCCAACGGGAGTCGAACCCGTGTTTACGCCGTGAAAGGGCATCGTCCTGACCACTAGACGATGGGGCCATTATTCAAAAATGCGAGTTTTATTATACTCTTTAATTTGAATCTGTCAAGGGATTTAAGCCCTCAATTTATATATAAATATCGACATAAATAATTTCAAAAAAAGCATTAAATCTTAAAGTTGACGTTTTAAAGCAATTATTCCATACTATTTAAATGAAAACCCAGACAAAAAAAATATTCGGAATTACCCTTTTTGTTATATTTATTATAACATCAATCAATATCTCTCTCTATTTCTTTTATAAAAAAACTGAAAAAATGCTCGATTATCAATTGTCGCAAAGATTAAAAGCAATAGCCAATCTATCGAGCAGTTTTATCAAACCGGAGCAAATCGACAAATTGAATCAGGGAAATATCGATAATTATATTCAGTTGTTTGAAATCATTCAAACAATAAAAACAGCAGACTCATTATCCGAAGTTTTTATTATCAATTCCAATTATGATTATCTGATAACTACCTCATTCGATGAAGGCAAGTCTTACTTTCTAAAAGAAATCAATAGCCCCTACATAGACTCTGTGCTTTTGGATTTTAATTTAACAGCTATCGCCTCTCCATCGTATCACTCAGGAAATTTATATTTGAAATCAGCTTTTGCATCGCTTAATGGAAGCGAAGGTTTTCCAATCGCAGTTATAGGAATAGAAGCAAATGTAGATTATTTTGACGTGCTTTCTGAATTGAAGTTTAATCTTTATTATTCATCTATAATATCAATAGTCGCCGGTTTGATTTTTGGACTCTTTTTTGTATTTTATCAAATTAAATTAAACAAAGCCGAACAAATACTATTTTTAAATCAGACTAACTCTTATCTCGGTCGGATGGTAGCCGTTGTCTCTCATGAAATAAAAAACCCTCTCATGATAATCAGAGCCTCAGCTGAAAGACTAAGAAAAAAAACCGAGTCCGAAGAAAGTTCGTTTATTTTAGAAGAAACCGACCGGCTCAATCAAATTGTAACAGGCTATCTTGATTATGCCAAAGCTGGCGATGGGGCAATATTGATTAATGAAATAAAAGACGAAATTCATTTTAACCAATTTGCGTCAAACTTAAAAAAACATATTTCAGAAAAATTTGATAAATATCAAATTGAATGGGTAAATAATAATAAAACAGCTGATTTTCTGTTTTCTTCCTACCCCAGAGCCTTGAGACAGATAATGATAAATCTTCTAATTAACGGTGCGGAAGCTTGTATTAACTCTAACCGTCAGATAATACTTTCTCTTGAAGGTTACATAAATAATGATATAAAAATAAAAGTTACTGATTATGGTCCAGGGCTTAGTAAAAAGGAAATTAAAAAAATATTTGAACCGTTTTATACAACTAAAAATACAGGTTCCGGATTAGGATTATATTTGACTAAAAAATTAGTTGTAAGTATGAAAGGACAGATTTATATCAATTCTGTCAAAGATAAAAAAACAGAAGTAACAATAACCTTACCGAAATAAACGAAAGAACTTAATATGGCTAATATTCTTGTGGTTGATGATGAACCTAAAATGACATCCTTAGTATGCGGGCAATTGGAAGATGCCAATCATACCGTTACCACTACTACGAATCCCAAAGAAGCTTTGCAACTTATTGAAAAACACTCCTATGATATAATCATCACTGACTTATCAATGCCGGAAATTACAGGAATGGATATCCTTGATAAAGGACTTATAAAAGAAGGCACAGAAATTATAATTATGACCGCATTCGGGTCGGTTGAAAATGCTGTGAAAGCAATGAAAAAAGGTGCGGCTGATTATCTCATAAAACCATTTTCTCTTGAAGAATTGGAAATACTGGTTGAAAAATTAGTCAAAAAACAAAAGAATGAATCCCTTCAAGAGCATTATAAAAATATTATTAGTGACAATTCATATTCTAAATTTATCGGTTCATCTCAGACGACTGTAAAAATTAAAAAGATGATTTCGAAGGTTGCTATCACCGAAAGTTCGGTCCTGTTAACAGGAAAATCAGGAACCGGTAAAGAAATTGCGGCTAAAATGGTGCATGAGTTATCTCCTCGCAAAAATAATCCGTTTATTGCTGTTAACTGTGCCGCTATTGCCGAAACTCTCTTGGAATCTGAACTTTTTGGTCATGAGAAAGGTGCTTTTACTGGAGCTATCGGCCGAAAAAGAGGTCGATTTGAACTGGCTGATAAGGGAACAATTTTTCTTGATGAGATTGGCGAAATGTCTCAAGCGATGCAAACAAAACTTCTTCGTGTTCTCGAAGAAAGAAAATTAATACGAGTTGGCGGCATTGATATGGTTGAAATTGATGTTAGAGTTATTGCCGCTACTAATCGTGATCTGAAAAGTGAAATTGAAAAAGGGAATTTCAGAGAAGATTTATTCTTTAGATTAAATGTTTTTCCTGTTCACCTTCCCAATCTATCAGATCGAAAAGAAGATATTATTGAACTAAGTCGTTTTTTCTTAAATCAGCTTAATTTCCCTCATCTTGATTTATCAAATGATATTATTGAACTCTTCCAAAAATATGATTGGCCCGGAAATATTCGGGAATTAAAAAATGTGTTAGAACGAGCTATTATTTTATCTGAGGGCGAACCTCTTACTCATAATGATTTTTCACTTGAAATTGAAGATACGCCATTAATTGATACCAATTCTGACTCTGGTTCCACAAAAAAAGGTTTAAAAGTAATTGAAAAACAGATGATTATTGATGCTCTTGATAAATCTAATGGCAATAAAACTGAAGCGGCAAAATTATTGAAAATCACCAGACGACGGCTTTATAGCAGAATGAAAATACATAATATCCCAACTTAACCTATTTGGGACATAAAAAGTGTACGTTTTGGTACAAAAATAGAATTACTATAATTAGCTGTGATTTTAAGCGTTTGCATACCAAGTGTTTATGCTAATTATGCAATATTGGAACGAATTTTGTTTATTAATTGCCTGAAATGATTGGAAAAACTAAATGAAATATTTGAAACTTACATACATTCTATTAGCTTTACTGCTTATAGCACAAATCTCCTCTGCTCAACATGGACATCAGAACAATGACACTCAGATTGAAGCTCTTCGAGTTGCATTGGAGCAAACAGATCAAATATTAGAACAGGCTTTAGAAGCTGTAAGAGCATCCGGTTCTCCTACAACTAAAATGTATTTTGAACAAGCTCAAAATTTACAAAGAAATGCCTGGAACAGTTTTAGGGAAAACACTCAATCAGGATATCAACGAGCTAAAATGCAAACCGAACAAGCCAGGGAAATGGCTCAAAAAGCTGTTGCTACATATCGTAGTACTGATGAAAACAATGACTCTGTTCTTAGAAAACTGGAGCAACTCAAAGAGTTATTAGAGCAAACTCGGGGAATGAACGGCAATACAATGTCTGGTCCCAGAAGAGCATTATATGAATCTGCCCAAAATAACTTAAGGTTAGCATGGGAATTTTACAGACAAGGACAATTCAGGGCTTCGATAAAACTTTGTGAACAAGTTGAAAATATCACCAAATCTTTATTAAATTATAGCAATACAGATAATAGACAAAAATTATATTATGAACATAATGCCGAAAATTTTGAAGCTGTCTATGAAAAATATAAAGAACTTATCGCCGAATGTAATCTGCAACAAAGTAAAACTATTTTTGAACAAGCAGAGCAAAGATACCAACAAGCCAACCAATTGGCACAAGATGGTTCTTATCAACCGGCAGTAAAAAATCTGAATCAAGCCAAAAGACTTATTCAGAAAGCTATTGACCGGTGTAGTGGCATAAACAATTTTGAAATTAAATTTGAAAAAATATTATCCGAGGCTAACCGCATAAAAGAAAACTTAAATCTCTCAGATGAAATTATTTCCAAACAATTGGAACAAGTCTATGTTCAATTGGAAAATGCTCGCAGTTTTATTGATAACTCACAAAATAATCGTGCTACAGTTGCCCTGAAAGCAGCTCAGCTTACTTTAAGAAAGATAAAACAACAAATTGAAAAATCTCCCTTTTAATAATAGTTTCCTAAATACCTCTTATGAGAAAGCCGGGTTACATAATCCGGCTTTTATCATTTTAACAAAATTCAAATCTTCTATTAATCTTTTCCTTTTCTATTTTTGTCTAATATAAAAAGTGGAGTAATATGAAAAAAATTATTGTTCTGATTTTCGGATTGATGTTGATAATTGGATGTAAAGAAAAAATAAATATAACCAGTTCTTATGCAAGCAATCAGATTATTATTGATGGTTCAGGAAAAGACTGGAACGAGGCTGAATTTAGTTATTTTAATGATGATAAAGTTTCAGTTGGAATTAGCAATGATGAGTCTCATATTTATTTATTACTTCTTACAAGAGATTTAATGCTTATAAAAAATATCGAAAAGCGCGGCTTAAATATCTGGGTCGATGAAAAGGGTGGAACCAATAAAAAAACAGGCATAAAAATCCTAAAAAACAATGATGAATTTTTACCTCAAAAAAAACAGATCCGCTCTCCGGAATTATCTCCGGAAGAACGAGAACAGTTAATCCTACAAATTGCTCAAAAAGAATTTACCTACGTATTAACTAATTCAAAAAAGAATTGGTCAATTACAAACAAACATTCGACTAAAGCCTCCAAAGGGACCGAGCGTGGCTTCATTTTCTATGAATTTCAAATACCGTTATCTCTCATTGAACCTATTAATTTTGACCTTAGAAATAATAAAAAATTTAGTATCGGCTTTGAACTTGGAGAAATTGATAAAGACAATTTAAATAAAATGAAAAAAAGTCGTCCCAAAAGTATGGATAGACAAAGCGGCAGAAGAAGTGGTAAGGGTAGCATAGGTGGCAGAGGAATGAATCAGAGTAACAATTATATGAAAACATTAGAGCTATGGATAACAAGTAAATTATCATCAAAATAAATAAATTTTACACAGGCTAGGTTTTTATTGAAAAATAGTTAAAGTAAATATAGTATTAACTAAAATTAATTCATCAGGCTTTATTATGTCATTTGTTAGAACAGCTATAATTACTGTACTATTATTTTCTTCAACTCTGATTGCGTCAGATTTGGAGATTAAAGCCGGTTTGGGTTATGATTATTTTTCACAGGAATTCTTTGTAGATTCCACTTCGCAAGCCGGTGTTGATTCTTTTTTAACCGAATGGTCATTAAAATCCAATTACCTTGATGATTTTAAAGCTATCGTTAATATCTCCTTTTTTCCGGATAGTAATAAAAATTTTGAATTTCAAACCCGTCATGAACAAACTAATGAATTTTATAGAACCAGGTTCATAAGTGATTTATATTTCAAAAAAAATAATTCAAAAATAAAAATTTACAACGAACTGGAATTAAAGAATAAAACCAAGGGGATAACTCAACCTGGGGATGAATATTTTTTGGGTTATTCAAAAATTAAATTTAGTCATGATATTGGGAAAAATATTTACGGTAATGTTTCTATGAAAGGCGATTTCGTTAATTTTGATTCAACTTCGGAAGTTACTTATAATTATTACCGTTTTGGTGGAAATACAGGGATTACAAAATATTTTGATAATTTTTCTCTCTTTGATTGGAATTTATTTTTTGACTTTCGGGAAGTTCCTGACACAAATGTACTCAATTATAATTCTTATGGATCCGTATTAAATTTTTCATTTTACCATAATAAAGGTGAAATGGATTTCTATTCCCGCATAGAAAATAAATTATATAATCAATTACAGGATAAAGATAATCATATAAGATTTGAATCAATCATCAGGAATAAATTGTATTTATCGAATATAACTTCTATGGTTTCTGTGATAGATTTCAGCTTAGTTAATTATACAGGTGACTACCTAACAAATAAAAATTACAATAAATTAAAACTGGAGCTGTTAGCAAATTTGGATTATGAAATTTATGTTTTTTCAGCAGGTCCTGTTTTTGAAAATTTATCAGAAGAAGAAACCAATTTGTTTGATTCAGAAAATTACTTTGAAATAGGATTAAAATTGGAAACTACTATTTTCAAGCCAAATCTAATATTTGGAACAATTGAATCAATTTTGGGTCACCGAAATTTGGATATGGAAAATGAATTCCAATCCAACTATACCTTTGAAAGACTCAGCCTGATAGCTGATTTAAACATAACTTATTCCTTAAATCTTAATTTTTTGTTTACGTCAGAGTGGGAATGGCATAATAATTCAAATGACAATACCCGCATTTATTTGCTCTCTTCAAATCTATCTTTTCGTTTTTAACAATTAAAACACAGATTAAAACACTCAAATCAATTATCTAATAATTGTGAGAAGTCCGTCTTGGCGAATGTGAGCCTACCATTTTACTAACAATTTTTATTGACACAATATCATATAGATAGGTATATATATGATATAATAACATGTTTAAAAGTAGATAGAATTAGTGTATTATTTTTTTTAAACTAAAAAGCATATATAAAACAAAAAATCAAGGAGGAGATTAATGAGAATAATCGTGATTGTAATCGCTTTTATTGCTCTCATTGCGTGTGTTGCGGTTGCTGATGACGTTTGCATTGAGTGTCACACAAGTATTTCACCGGGGCAGGTGAATGATTGGAAAGTCAGTATGCATGCCGAGAACGATGTAACCTGTTCTACGTGCCATGGTGAGAGCCACAAAACAGCCGAAGATTATAAAAATGCTATATTACCGGATGAACAAGTTTGTGCTGATTGCCATCAAGAGCAATTCGACTCTTTTGCTTCAGGTAAGCATAATCACGGCTGGACAGTATTAAATGCTATTCCGGCAACACATTTTGCCCCGGACGAACTGATTGAAGGCGGTCGTGGTTGTGGTGGTTGTCATAATATGGGTATAAAAACTGCCGAACAAAAAGCAGATCAATTGGCAAAAGGTTATCGTTACCAGAATAACTCTTGCGATGAATGTCATACTCGCCACACATTCTCCAAAAAAGAAGCCAACAATCCCAGAGCTTGTCAACAGTGCCATATGGGTTATGATCATCCGCAATGGGAAATGTGGTCCAGTTCCAAACATGGTGAACGCTATTTTGCTAAAAAAGATGGTGATCTGCCCGAAGGAGCCGCCGCTCCTACTTGTCAGCATTGCCACTTGCAGAACGGTACTCATGAAAATAAAACAGCATGGGGATTTCTTGGAGTCCGTCTTCCTTTGCCGAAAGATGAACAGGCTGCAGCTGATCGAGTGACAATTCTTAAAGCTCTTGGTGTTCTTAATCCTGAGACTGGAGAACCAACTGCTATACTTGATGCTGTTAAAGCTGTCGATATGGCAAGATTAGACCAAGCCTCATGGCAAACAGAACGTGACAAAATGCTCAAAACTTGCTCCGAATGTCACTCTGCAAAATATGCCAAAGAACAACTTGATGCGGGTGATGCTATATTAACCAAAGCGGACAGGTTGATGGCTGAAGCTATTGAAACTGTAGCTGCTCTTTATAAAGAAGGAATTATCCAAAAGCCAGAAGGATATCCATTTAATTATCCGTTTATTCTTGCTCTTATGCATACCAATGGTGCAAACTGGGATGAGAACTTAGATGATTTATCTTACATTGATCAGGTTCTGCTTCAGATGTTTTTCAAACACCGTATGCGTGCATATCAAGCGTTCTTCCATATCAATCCTGACTATGCGTATTGGTATGGCTGGAATATGATGACTGAAGATCTTGGTGAAATAAAGGCATTGGCGACTACTTTACGTGCCGAGCACGCCGCTTCAAAATAACGAAATTATCAAAGATAGAATATTACAAAATCTGGTCGGTTTATACCGACCAGATTTTTTTGTTTGAATACTTATCAGTAAGCTGAGTTCCGGGTACCTGTTACGATAAAATCAAATATTATTTTTCGTTGGTTGCCTTGTAACATATTTATTCCTTAATTTATATCCAAATCAATATAAAAGGGAAAAACCTATCTGTTACCAACAGTGCATATTTGCCCGCCAATGGCAGGATCCTGCTTTTAACTAAATAATTTTTTGTATAATTTTTGAACAATCTGCCGATAAAATATTAACAGTATCATGATTACAAGAATTATGAAAATTGATTGTTGCAGAAGAAATTTGGGTATAAATAAGTGAAAACCAAAACTGAAAAAACATTAGATAAAAAAAAATCAAAACAATATTCAAAGAAACTCAACCTTATTAAACCTGCAACTTCCAAAAATAGTGAAGAATTTTCCCAATTAACAAAAACAAAACTCCTGCAAAGTTTTCTGGAAAGTTTTCCTTATGCTACGTTACTCATAAGTGCTAAGTCAAAAGAAATAGTTGCCAGTAATAAAATCGGAATAGAAGCAGGTGTAGTGCTGGGTGAAAAATGTTATAAATCATGGGCTAATAGAGATAAGCCTTGTCCATGGTGTCAGATTTCCAAATTACAAAAAACTGATCAGCATGTTTGTTGCGAATCCAAAATAAATGGACAGATTTTCGATACTCACTGGTTGCCAATTTCAAAAGATTTATTCTTGCACTTTGCTGAAAATGTAACCAAGCACAAATATTCAGAAAAACAAACACTACAACAAAAAGAAGAATTACAAATTATTTTTGATTCTGTCCCTGCTCTCATCTTTTACAAAGATAAAAATAATCGATTTATCAAAGTCAATAAGGCGTTAGCTGATATTTCTAATTTGTCAATTGATGATATGGAAGGTAAATCTGCTTTTGAATTATATCCGGAAAACGCAGAGAAATATTGGAAAGATGATTTGGAAGTTATTAAATCAAAAATTGCCAAAAAAAATATTATTGAACCGTTAGTAATTAATAACGAAACAAAATGGCTCAAGACTGATAAAATTCCTTATAAAGATTCACACGGGAACATAATAGGTATTATTGGAATTTCTCAAGATTTTACTGAACTAAATAAAATCAATGAAGAATTGACTACAAGTAATCAGAGATTAATTAATGAACAAATAGCATTGACTAAGTCTCAATCTGCATTGATAGAGGTATTAAAAAGTATTGAAATAGAACAAAATGAAAAAATGAAAACGATTCAATCAAATATAAATAAAACAATCCTCCCATATTTACAAAATCTGGAAAATGGAGCTTCAGAATCACAATTCAATAATATATCTTTATTAAAGAAGAATCTTTCTGAGATTACCTCTTCATTTATAAGTAAATTAGAGTCACTATATACTAAGCTATCACCAAGGGAACTTGAAATATGTAGTATGCTCAAAGATGGAATGACTTCAAAAAAAATCGCAGATCATTTTAATACATCCGAAGGTACTGTTAGAAATCAAAGAAAAAGCATCAGAAAAAAACTCAATATAAATAATAAATCTATAAACTTAAGCACCTTCTTGCAGACTAAAGTTGAGAACAACAGTACAACTAAAAAAATAATAAAACAATAGTATTGCTACTGACCAAATTTTTTGTCCCATTTTTTTTTGAGCATGTTATTTAGTTTATCATTTAGAGACGAAGGAAGGTCTTCCGGTTTGCCCTCGCGGCAAAGTTTTACTGTCATTTTGAGCGTATCAACCATAAGTTTGCAATTGTTGCACTCACCAACATGTTTCTCAATTTCAACGCAAAGCTCGTCCGGCAAATCACCATCAAGATAAGCATTCAAGTCCGAAATATATTCAAGACACTTTTCGCTCATAACGCTCCTCGAATTTGTTTGACAGATAATCTCTTAAAGCCAGTCTGGCTCTGAGTACTCTTGATTTAGTTGCCGCAACTGTCTCTCCGATAATATCAGCAATTTCCTTGATAGACAACTCTTCATGGTAGCGTAACAGAAACGGAGCACGATATTTATATGGAAGTTCTTCGATCGCCTGACCTATAACCGTTTCGAGTTCATTATTTTCTAAAATTTCATGCGGGTCTTTCCAGTCAAAAAGATGCTGACTGTCGGATTTGTGCATATCAACATTGCCACCGCCCGGAAGATAGGATTCGATAGGTTTCAGCTCGGAATGTTTTTGTTTGCCAAGATGGGCACGTCCTTCATTAAGAGCAATAGAATAAAGCCAGGTACCGAATGATGCTTCCTCTCGAAATTGGTCAATTTTATCAATTGCCTTTAGAAGTGTATCCTGCACAATATCCTCGGCATCCTGTTTGTTTCCGGCAAGTTTAATTGCCAGAGCATAGATTTTTTGTTTGTGGGTGTTTATTAGCTCTGTGAATGCTTCAAAATCACCCGCTTTTGCTTTTGCTATCAGTTGAGCTTCATTCATGAGATAAGGATAAGTCATGAATGATTCAAAAAAAAATAAAAATATTTTATTATTACTAAAATAGTAGATATATTTGCTATACTGAGCGGAATCGAAGTATAGTAATATGTTAGACAAACCATGTCTCAACTCTGCTCGATATAACTTATTTATCTGTATTTTCATGTAAAAAATGGTTGATTTTATTTAAAATATTTATATACTCATTTCCGAACTAAAATTGATTTTATAAGATTACGATGGCTAAGAATGACAACCTGAATAACATCGCCGTCTATTTTCCCGTACTGCTTCCCTCCCCTTTCAGTGCGGGATTTTTTTATAGGCATTGTTAGGTTTATGTCTCGCATGTATTGAGATTTACTTCCTTATGTGGAAAGGTCTTACAAATACCGCTCTATATTTTGCTGAATTATGTCTTTGTGGTATTCCACTATTTGCAGATTGTTGAAAAAACCATTGGAGTTGGTAAGGTTGGGAGTACAAAGCAGTAGATAACAAGGCAAGCCTCTGCGAGGCTTTCCCTACAGAAGAATCTATACATACGATGAAAATTATAGGAGAGGTTTCGAAGAAACCTACTCTGTTATTACGAAGCAATATGCTACAGCAAACCCTTTATCACATCATGCAAAGATGCCCTATAATGCAGTCCGCCAATATCAGATTCACGCATAATTTTTGAAAATTGCTCAAACTCTTCCAACTTTACCAAACGAACTTCTCTGATTTCTCTTTTATCGGTAAATTCAAAATCACCTGATATGTATTTTGCCCGAAAAACAAACGATCGCCATTTTATTGATTGGTTTGTTGTATGAAAATTAACTTCAGTTTGTAACAGAAATTTTTCGAATTCAATCTCACATCCAGTTTCTTCAAGTGCTTCTCGTTTTGCTCCGTCGATAAAACCTTCACCCGGATTCAACCCACCCGAAGGTGCTCTGAATAACCCGGGAGGATAAAACGGTTTGGCAATAACTATTAACTTGTCATCTTTAAAAATATATAACGTAACATCATGGTTACGGCCATTTTTCTGGGACGAATGAATTATTTGATAATCTTTTTCAGAAATTTGGGTTTCAAATTTTGTAAATTTTGGCTCTCCATATAAATCAGCCATTTCATCAATCATTCGGTCAGTAACAAACATATCAAAAGAGCGGTATAATTTCGGTTTGTAATGGAAGGGTTGTAATCTCCGGACCGTCAGGTGTGATTAAAACATCAATCTCTGTTCTAACCCCAAAATCATCCAAATAAATACCCGGCTCAATAGAGAAAAGATGTCCCTCCTGAAGAACTCTTTTATCTTCGGTTTCCAAATTATCAACATTCGGTCCGACACCATGAACATCGGTAGTTATTGAATGTCCGGTACGATGAATAAAATATTCTCCATAACCGGAATCAGCTATAACTTTTCGGCAGGCATCATCAATATCACATCCTAAAATTAAACCTGAATTGAATTTTTCTTTGACAGTGGCAACTGCTTTATCTCTGGCTTGAGCGGCTATTGCAAATATTTTATTACATTTATCAGGTATTTGTTCTTTGGTACCGGTAAAACAAACCCAGGTAATATCCGAAAAAATACCATTTTCGTCATCTATTTTTCCCCAGAGATCAATTAAGACTAATTGTCCTTTTTCAATTGTAGCCGTGTGAGATTTGGTAGGTTCATAATGTGGATTTCCGGCGTTAGAATTCACCCCGCAAATTGGGGAATGTTCTGTGACCATATTATACTCATCGATTTTTTTTAGGATAAATTGCGACACTTCGTATTCAGTAACCGGTTCATTGATTGAGAGTCTCTCTTTGATAAATCCAAAAGCTTTATCTTTAATTTCAAGAATATTTTTTGCCGCTTGATGATGAAGTTTAATCTGTTCCGGGGTTAGTCTGGCTTGAAATGATGCTACCAAATCAGCTGAAGATACAATCTCTGAACCGGTACTGCGAACAAGCTCGATAGTACCGGCATCAACCATTCCAAGATAAGGCAGGCGTCCTTTTTCTGTATATTCCATAGCGATTAAAAATTTATCGTTTAATATCTCTTTTAGATGTTCTTCGAGTTTTAAATATCCGGAATAAGTAATAATATCACCCTGTACATTTTCAAATTTATCTCTCTCGATTGCATGAACCAATCCAATTGGTTTTCCTTCTGATGGTATAAAATAAAATGAACGTCTTGTAACCAGTCCCGTCAAATCCAACATTTTCATTGCAATTTCGTTACGAGCATGGAAATCAGCCATTAACCAACCATCCAGTTTTTTTTCTTTTAATTTATTTTGAATAGCATCAATATTCATAAAGTACCTTTCTAAGGTGTTTTGTTCCCAAAAATATACAAGATTCTTATTATAAAGTCACATATAAATTCAACGAAAGGTGAAAAATAAATTTGAAACTAATAATCTTTAGGTAATTGACAATTTAAATATAAAAGTGTAATTATTGTTTGATGAATAATTTTAAAATAGTATTAACCGGCGCCCCCGGGTCAGGAAAAACAATAATTTTAAATAGATTAAAACAGGAAAAATCTTTTTCAGATTTTCTTTTTTTTGATGAAATGGCACGATTACTTCTTGAGAAAAACCCTGAATATCGAAAAAATTGGCATGATTTTCATGTCCAGATATTTGAGGAACAGTGCAGACAAGAAAAAGAAGCGAAAAACAAATCATTTATTACTGACCGCGGCACACTTGATGCAGCCGCATTTCATTATGAAATAATCAATACTATAAAAACAACTTTTGCAGATGAGTATCGTAGATATACTCATATAGTTCATCTGGAATCGAGTGCAAATCTGGGTGATAAATATTATAAAACTGATAGAATCAGGACAGAATCTATCGCAAAAGTCTTAGAAATTGAAAATAATTTAAAAAATATTTGGGAAAACCATCAGGGATACATGTTTATAAAAGCTGAAAAAGATTTTGAAAATAAATATAAGAATTTTTTAAATTTAATTTTAGATAAAAGAAGAAAATTGACAAATGAATAATATTTTCGTCAATTAATAAAAGAATAGAATTTGAAGGATAGGGAACAGTAAATGAAGAAAAATATAATAATTCTGTTTATGGCAATTTTTATTTTTAATTCGCCACTTATGGCTGACTCTGATTTTTTCAAAAAATTGAAAAATGATTATTCTCAGCTTGAAATTGAATTAAATAATTCTTATGGACGTAAAGCGGATATCAAAAATTTTGTTTACAAGAAAGATGCGGCAACTTTTAATTTTGTTGAAGGGGAAATGCATCTTTTAAGATATGTCAACAATAGACCAACAACCGCCCTGTTTATAGGTAAAGGTCATGCAAAAATTGAAATACCCTCAGAGCTTGAGAAAAATTCTCTCCGCTCGGTTGCCGATGTTGATGCGATTGATGAAGATTTTGAAACCTGTTTTATTCGCATGGCAGATAATTTTGATTTAATACTTGAAGAACAATTCTCTTTTGTAGATGAAAAATTGGGTTGGCGTGAATACAATTATGCTAAAGATAATCAGGGAGAATATTTCTTCCGTCCAAGTATTCAGCACAAATATGACAATAATTTTCAGCTTCTAAAATCAATTTACGAAAGAAATGAAAACGGTTATTTTTGGATTGATTTCAACCGCTTCAATTTTAATTTTGACCCAAATTGCCCCGAACAAGTTAGAGTATCATATGAAATTGAAGGCGGTAATTCTATCACTACCGATGCTGCTGTATTTAAAAAATATGGCAGTGGGAGTTATGATAATTCAACAATGTCAGAGATGATTTTTGAAACGGAACCGATTGAATATACCGGTAAACTGCATATGACCGGTCTTGATGGCATGGAAATTAAACCTGGTAAAGCAACAATGAAACTTCTAATTACTGCAGACAGCTTGCGTTTTGTGAATTACTTTCATCATTTTAATTTAAAAACTGATTCTGTTTTTAGTGATGGTGTTCCGGTAGATTTTCATCGCCGTCGTGATTTTGCCTGTGGAACTGTAATTCTTCCAGAATATAAAATGAAAGGTGATACAGTAGAAATTACAATTTGGTTTAGGGGAAAAGCGTATGACTGTCCTTTGCCGTATGTCGATAACCCAAAACCGGTAATGCATAATATAATTTTTGATATCCCAAAAGATTATAACTATACTACCTCTGATATGGGACCGCTTCAGGATTCCGGTAAAAACAGAAAACAATTTGTCGTTAAGACACAAAGACCATATAGAAAATTCTATTTTCAAGGTTATGCTTCCGGATATGATACTTTAACACATACTTCCGATATGGGACTTGCAATTAATTTTCTAAAATCAAAACATCTTAAAAAGAGTATGAATTGCTATATTCCAGATGAAACCTATGAGAATAATATTATTGATGCTTTCAATTTTTATTTCAGTCGTTTTGGAACACCTATCGGAACATTTTCAGAAGTTGTTTATCCGGAAGGTTATTTGATAAGTATGCCGGGGTTAATTAAAGCTCCTCAAATTGCATGTGTAACCGATGGTTCTATGAAATATATAGGCGGATATCATATTATTGCAGGTAATGCAGTTGCCCGTCAATGGTTTGGATCGGCGGTACAAACTTATTCCAATAGAGAAGCATGGCTTTTGGATGCAGTACCGGAATATATGTCGATGCTATTTATGCAATCTGACCTTGATGGCGGTGAATTTTATTCCAATATGGTTAATAAACGCGATTCTGTTTATAGAGTCGTTGAACGGAAATGGGATGTACCTCTTGCAGTTGGCATAAGACAATCTGAAACTATTCCCATGGCTACTATCCGTCAAAATAAGGGTGCGTGGCTTCTGCATATGTTACGTTTTGTTATGTTTGATACAGAGACCCAATCTGACCGTAGTTTTATAAAATTTCTACATGAACTAATTGTTACGGCTAATAACAAACAGATTACTAATGCCGATGTTATCAAAATTGCAGAAAAGAAATACGGCGATGATTTGAGTTGGTTTTTTAATCAATGGTTGTATGGAACAAACTTCCCCAATTACAAAGTTGAACATTCATTTATCGAGAAAAACGGAAAATATTTTGTGAAGTTAGATGTCAACACAACTGGTGTTCCTGATAATTTCAAGATGCCGGTTATGTTACGTGTGGAAAGTAAAAATGGCAGTAGGTTTATCAAACAGATGATACCATCAGGCAAATCTACACATGAGATAGGACCATTTGAAACCAAACTGGAAAAATTTCATTTTAATGAATTTTTCTCTGTCTTATCAAAAGATGATGTAAAGTAAGGCATAGAATTATAACAAATATTTATTTATTGAAATAAAAAGCAGGTCATTAAAGCACCTGCTTTTTTTATGAAAATTACAGCAAACAAAAAGTTGACCTGTTATCAATAATAATGATATGATAACAGACTGGGTTAATTATGGTGGGAATGCGGGATTTGAACTTGCAAACTACAAGAATTTCCATGTCTTGATTGGAATTAAGTTCAAACTCATATTTTACAAGGTTATTGGATTTTCTATTTAGGCTTGTTTTTAGCTGGTATATATGAATTTACCAAGGAAAAATAATCTGAGATTTTATGTTATTCTAAGCTAATGAAGGTTTTTGCCTGAATTTTCG
>QNAD01000002.1 GCA_003641345.1 Candidatus Zixiibacteriota bacterium
CTGAATAGGAAGACCTGCATTTGATGATAAAGTTGCCGGATGAACTTCAGTAACAAACATAGGATGCCAATACTGTCCAATCAACAATGAAGATTTTTCCCACTGCATTTTTAAGAAAGCATGACGCAAACGAAAACCGTTGATATCCCCCTCAGTCTGACCAAAAAAAGCAGCTTCTATCAAACCACTTACTTTGGCACCTAACGCATTCGGTGCTGATATTCTACTTGTCAAACGAGTTTGAATTGCTAAAATATTAAGATTATCTTTTGCATTAATATCTTTAGAGTTTATATCCAACAATTCTGCGGCAGGATATAACAAATAATGTCCTTCGCGAGCCGCAATAATCTGCCTGGAATCATACATTATATCTGTTTTTACATAACCATTAAATTTAATCCCAAATTCTGCTTGATTATCAACTTTTTCTTGAGCAAAAAGGACTGAACTATTCAAGATTAGGAACAATATAAAAATAATTTTTTTCAAAACTTCTTCTCCCTTAATAATATAATCTACCTTATAATTTTATTTGCATCATTTCACTATTGGCTTTTTAAAAATAATAGCCTCAAGCTAATTAGTTATTTTTAACATAAAATCTCGTCTGTTTTTTGACTTTCCTTTTCAATTTTAATTTTGGAAATAATATTTTCAGCACATGCAACAATCGGATTGTTCGCCGGGAAAAATGATTGATATGGTTGAGCAGAATAACTGAATTTAGTTAAATCCCGCACTGTTAACTTATTTTGTATTGCGAGGGTAATGATATCAATTTTATCCGTAACGGCACTTCCGCTGATAATCTGCCCGCCAATAACTTGAAGTGTTTTTTTATCAGCAATTAATTTAACCTTAATAAGTTTTGCACCAGGCATTATCGGAAAGGTGGTAGTTAATTCTGAATAGCCAACAACAATATCAAATTTATCTTTTGCCGCTTCCTCCGTTAAACCTGTACCGCCAATAAATAAAGAACCTACTTTAGTAGCTGCACCATTGAAGAAACCATCATAAACTCTATCATCGCCAAGAATATTATGTGCAAGAACCCTTGACATAGGAACCGCATTAGTTGCCAGCTTACCGAGAGTTATTTCATGTGTGATTCCACTTTTAAACTGAACACAATCACCAACAGCATAAACATCTTCAATATTTGTTTCCAGCTTATTATTTACAATAATTCCCTGATTGCCAATTTTCAATTCAGTGTCATTAAAAAGATTAGTACTAGCTCTCATACCAGTAGCAAATACTACAAGACCTTCATTGTCATCGAAGGAAATATCAACACCTTCTGACAGTACTATTTTTTCAATTCTATCTTTACCCTTAATTTGAGTAACTCTATCATTCAGATGTAACAATATGCCCATTTTTTTTATTTCTTCTTGAGCATCTTTTGAAAAATCTTCATTTATCAAATTGGGTAAAATAGAACCAGCCATTTCGACCAAATGACATTCTGCCACAATAGAATTAAGAGCTTGTGCAAGTTCAATCCCAATTGCACCCGCACCAATTACAACTGCTTTTTTTATTTTTTTCTCTTTAATTACAGTCTCTATTAGTTTTAAATCGTTCTCGGTTTTAAATGTATATACCCCTTTTAAATCTTTGCCGTCTATCGGAGGTATCGTTGGAGTAGCTCCGGTTGCAATAATCAATTTTTCATATTTGCATTTAGACCCATCATTAAAAGTTATATTTTTATTTTTGAAAGATACATCCGTAACCGTTGCTCGAATAAGATCGGCACCCGAATCAGTTATAAGTTCGTCCCTTTTTAATATTTTTTCTTTAGGTATTAAATTTTCCAGAACATACGGCATCGCACAATAGACCATCGAATGATCTTCCGGTCGAACAATGCCAACTTTCTTTTTTCCGCCTAATATCTTTGCAAGTGTAATACCTGCCGGACCGCCTCCAATTGTTAAAATATCATAAGTTTTCATTTCAATCTTTCATGTTAATAGACTTTGATGTTATTTAATTTTCACAGGTTTTTCTTGATTCATAACCTGGTTCACCACATAAATTTTTTCCTTCTTTCAAATCAGAATTTAAAAACTCATTTATTATCCCCACCGGATCATTACTTGAAATTCCCATAATGACCTGAATACCATTTTGTTCAAATAAGCTAATCGCCCGTCCTCCCATGCCTCCGGCAATAATTAGATTACAACCTAATCCACTTAACCATTCAGGATAAGCACCAGGTTCATGAGGTGGAGGTGTATGTTTTTCTGAGCTAATTATTTCTTTCGTATCAGGGTTAACTTCAATAACTGCAAATTGCTGACACTGCCCAAAATGTGGACAGAGGACATCATTAGCTAATGGGATTGCAATTTTCATTTTTTAACTCCGTTATTAGTTTTGTTAGTTAAATTAATATTTATTATATTACTATTAGTTGATTTTTCATCTTCTAGTTCTTGCTTGAGATTATACCATAATTTTTTTATGCTTTCGGAAACTTCATTTGCTTCATGAGCTACAATCGAAGTGCCAGCTATCTGAGCATTTATTACAGACGCATCAAAAGGGATGCGTCCTAAAATTTTCACATTTTTTTCATCAGCAAATTTTTCAATCTGAGTTGTTAGTTCCTGATTTATGTCAAACTTATTGATACAAATCCCAACAAATATACCAAAATGAGTAACGAGTTGCAATAATCTCTCCATATCATGGATTGCCGACATTGATGGTTCCGTTACAATAAGTATATATGACGCACCGGTTACGGATGCAATCACAGGACAACCAATACCCGGAGGACCATCAACAATAATTAATTCAGCTTCTTTCTCTTCGGCAATTTGCTTTGCTTCGCGACGAAGTAACGAAACCAATTTCCCTGAATTAGCCTGAGCTATACCTAATTTTGCATGAACAAAAGGACCATGAGAAGAGTCCGACAAATACCATTCACCACTGATAACATCATTAAATTCTATAGCATTTTCCGGACAATGCCTTACGCAAACACCACAGCCATCACATACATAAGGATCAATCCAAAATTTATCATCACCTTCTTTGTTGGTCGATTTAATAGCATCAAAACGACAGTAATTTTGACAAACACCACAGTTAGAACATTTTTTCTCGTCAATAAAGGCTTGCTTACCGCCGATAAAATCTTCTTTTTGAATAACCTTGCTATCTATAATCAGATGAAGGTCAGCAGCATCTACGTCGCAGTCAACCAGCACTTTATTATTTGATAAAGTCGCCAATGAACCTACTATGCTTGTCTTTCCGGTACCACCCTTGCCGCTAATTACAACTAATTCTTTCATTGGAAACCTTATCAGTAATATTCGTAATTAATTTGTTAAAAATATTTTTGTAATTTGTGTTAATATCGTAAAGCATTTCTCCACGGGAATATGCCTCGGCAGCTTTTCGATCAAAGGGAATCTGATTTAATATTTCGATATTCTCATTTAGACAATATTCTTCAGTTTTACTATTACCAATATTTGACCGGTTAATCAAAACTCCAAACTGTAATCCAATCTCTTTTACCATTGCAACTGCAAGCATAAGATCGTTTAATCCAAATGGAGTTGGCTCAGTAACCAGAATAACATAATCGGTATCATGAATAGCTTCTATTACCGGACAGGAGGTCCCGGGAGGAGCATCGATTATAGTAAAATCTGCTCTCTTGCTTATCCTTCGCATCTCTTTTGTCAAAGGTGGCGAGATAGCTTCGCCAATATTTAACCGCCCCTCGTAGAATTTCACCCCCATGCCAATACCATAATTGATGACACCAATGCTCCTTGAAATTTCTTTTATAGCATTTTCAGGACAAATATCAGAGCACCCTCCACACCCATGGCACAACGAAGGGAACAGTTCTACTTTTTTCCCAAGCACTGCAATAGCATGGTATTCACAAGCAGCCGAACATTTTCCACACAGGGTACATTGCTCATGGTTAACCTCAGGAATTGGAACCGAAGCGTCAAACTGTTCTGTTATTTCCGGTTTAAGGAATATACGCCCATTCGGTTCTTCCACATCACAATCAAGATAAGCTACATCACGCCCTTGTCTTGCAAGTGCCAAAGCTAAATTAGTAGCTATCGTTGTCTTTCCGGTACCTCCCTTACCGCTCGCGATAGATATTTTCAAACTACTTCCTTTGTGATATTTATTGTCTATTCATTAATCGTCCACATTCAGGACAAGTTGTCTCTATACATGGTACGCCTATCTTATGAGGAGCTATTTTCCCACAGTTAGGACAAATGCAATTATCGCCGGGACCAAGCCCTCGTCCTCCCGAACCTTGACCACGACCGCCGCCGCCGCCTTGACCACGACCGCTGCCGCCGCCTTGACCTCGACCGCCGCCACCGCCTTGGCCACGACCACCGCCACCGCCTTGACCTTGACCACCGCCGCCGCCTCTACCACCTTTTGTATTAAACATATTCTCCTCGCTTATTCTTTTGTGTTATCCTGTGCATTTTTTTCATTTCCAACCTTTTGTTGGATCTTGCTCATCTGTAATTCAATATTCTTAAGCGCTCCCTTTAAATACTGAGCCTCTTCTTTTAGATAGCTCAACTCTTCCTGTTGGGACGCTGCAACAAATTCTTCAGTTGGAACATAGGGATTGAAGTTTCTCGGATACATTCGTGCGGGCCTACCTGCAAAAAATTGGTTATGATGTCTGCCACCCTGAAATCCTCTACCAAATCCTCCACCGAATCCGCGCCCAAATCCTCCACCGAATCCGCGCCCTAATCCTCGACCTCCTCCAAAATTTCTCCCGAAAGATTGGCTCATATAACCCGGCACGTCATTTCCGGCACAAAATCCTTCGCCCCGTCCTGTCATTGCACCAGCACCCATCGGACCTGTTTTATCACCTCTTGGCATTTTATTCTCCTTTCTAAAAAGATTAACATAAAATTTAAAATGTTTTTTTGACCTACCAATGACCGCCAACATTTGCCTGAGTACAATATTCAAGCTTGTCATTACGAGCCAATTCAATCGCCTCAGAAACTTTACCTTTTGACCACAATGCGGATTTTATGTCGGCAGTAGTCAGAGCACTAAATGCTTGGGGTCCAAAATTCCCAGAAATTACTAAATCAATATTCTTCCCTGAAAGAAATTCTACCGCCTTCACACCAACACCTTGTGAAGATTTTGCATTAACATTGTTGTCAAGAGCTTCGAAACGGTCAGTATCAGTATCATAGATCATGAAATAATTCGCCCGTCCAAAACGCTCATCAACCAGACTGTCTAAGTCCGAACCTTTTGATGAAACTGCTATTATCATATTTTACACATTCTCCCTATATTAAAAATTTTATTGTTATCTTTGATTTCTTCCTCTCCGACCTCTGCCACCTCTTCCGCCTCTCCGATGACCTCGCTTGCATCCGGGCAGAAGAAAATTATTAGAAATAATTTCACCTTGAGAATAAGCTGAAATTACATCATCAACTTCGCCACCAATCCACGGTATCAACTCAATGCCAGTAACTGAAAGCAACATTTCTGTCTCATTAGATAAAGCTCCACATATTAAAACATCAATATCTTTACCTTGAAAATATTTGACTCGATTCTGATAATTTGAAGACGGAATACTCACAATATGCCTAGAAGATTCAACATTATCCTCAATCTCTGATATCAGTAGAATACTTGCCGTCTCCAGTACCGGAGAAATACGATTTTTCCATAACGGAATTGCAACCTTTATTTTCATAACTAATACTACAGCATAATCCATGCCACAACTTGATTTAGCACGCGTCATATCCGTGTATCATGTTGTTATATAGGTCGTTATAAGCATTATAAATAAACCGAAAAAGTTTATTAAAATCGAAATAAGATTGCTATTTTGCATTGTTTTAGCGTCATATAATGCACTATTGCAATTATTGCTTATTTGGAATTTCTATTCCAAATTTTTTAATTTTACGCCAAAGAGTAGTTTTGTGAATACCAATATCTTCTGCTGTTTTTTTCCTGCTCCAATTGTTTTTCTTTAACGCTTTTCTCAGATATTCAGATTCCAACTCATTCATTGATGTTGGTTTTACCATAGAAGATGTTTCTTTTGGTTTGATAAATTCCGGAAGATCTTCAAGTTCAATTATTTTACTTTTACATAAAACAAAAGCATGTTCAATTATATTTTCTAATTCTCTTATATTTCCGGGGAAATCATAATTGATTAAAACCATAAGTGCCTCGTGAGAGATGTCTGAAATATATTTATTTTTCAAATTATTAAACCGCCGAATAAAATGTTCTATCAGCAATGGGATATCTTCTTTGCGTTCACATAGTGGTGGTAGTTTTATTCGTATAACATTTATTCTATAATAAAAATCTTCTCTAACTTGACCGGATTTTACAAGGTCTTCAATTTTTACATTTGTTGCCGCTATAATACGAACATCAGATTTAATTGGCTTTGTCCCCCCTAAGGGTTCATATGTTCGTTCTTGTATAACACGAAGCAACTTTACTTGAAGAGCTTGAGAGATTTCAGCTATTTCATCAAGAAATATCGTTCCTTTTTCAGCTAATGCAAATCGTCCCGGCTTATCTTTGCGAGCATCGGTAAACGCTCCAGCTTTATAACCAAACAACTCTGACTCAAGAAGAGTATCCGGAAGCGCTCCACAATTTATAGAAACTATCGACTTTTTACTCCTCGAAGAAAGATCATGCAATGCTCGAGCAATGAGTTCTTTACCTGTTCCGGTTTTACCTTCAATGAGAACAACACTATCACTTTGAGCAATGCTTGGCAAACTGTCAAATATTTTTAACATTTCATTATTTTTGCTGATAATATTATGAAATGAATATTTTTTTTCTAATTCTCTTTTGAGTTCTTCTATCGCACTTAAATCTCTGAAAGTTTCAACGCCCCCAACAATATTACCGTTCTTATCTCTTAAAACAGCAGTAGATATGCTAATCGGAATTCTATTGCCGCTGGTATCAATAATATAAACTGACTGGCATACAACTGGTTTTTTTGTTTCGAATGTCTTTCTTAGAGCACAATCATTTTCACAAATTGAAGCATGAAAAACATCACAACAGCGCTGATTTATCGCTTCCTTTTTTGAAATACCAGTAATTTTTTCTGCCGCTTTATTGAAAGATGTTATCCGCCAGTCCTTATTGACTGTAAAAACTCCCTCGGCTATCGAGTCAAGAATTACTTCGGTCGTATCGCTTTTATTTTTATTTGTCATAATATTTCAATCTTAAATATCATTATTTATTGATACAATCATACAATAAGTATTGCATAATTGCAACACTCAAATCATATTTTTTCAATAAAATTTACTTTAAAATTGGCGAAACAGGCACCTGATTCCAACTAATTGTATGGGTTATCGATTCCGAAATCGGAAAAATGCCCACTCCACTGCATACCGGGCTGAAAATGATCGGGGTCAGACATCCATTATCTGTCCATCGCCTGCCTCCCCTAACATTCAGGGTATTGTTTTGATTCTATAGAACTATCGTTATCATCTATACACTAAATCTTTTTCTTTAGTATTAATCCAAAATAATATTTTTTCGACAGCCATATCTACTGATTTTGCTACTTTTGTTGTTAGATTCTCGGAAATTGTTGTAATATCTTCTACTTCTATTGCTAATATATCAATTTTATCGGGCATAACATAACCAAGCAATTTGCCAAATTGTATCGCTGTTGGAAGATTTATCTGATGAGAGTTAATTAGCCCATTAGACGGCGTCAGATAATCAGCATTAAAAAAATGAATAGTTCCCGGATCTACTTTTCCAGTTATAATGGAATCAACTATCAAGACTGATTCACGATTATGAAAAAAATCAAGTAGATTAAAGCCGGCTACCGGGGCAAAAGATATTTCTACTTCTTTAGTTTCGGCATAGACGGCTTTAATTCGGTTAGCTACAGTCGGACCAACAGCATCATCTGACAGAACTTCATTACCAAGGCAAAGAACTAATATAGGCTTCATAAATTTCTATTTGCTTTTTGCACAACATCTCCAGTTACAGAATCATGCACAATAACTTCAAGCGGCATTTTACCAAGCAAAGTATGAGTAGCACACCCAAAACAAGGATCATAAGCACGGAATGCCATTTCTATCTTATTTAAGGTACCATCTGTTATCTCTGAACCTTTTGTAATTAATCCTTCCGCCGCCCGTTTAATTGACATCGTAATCGGGGCATTATTGTTTGTTGTCCCAACAATTAAATTAGCTTCTGTTACTATTCCGTTTTTATCAGTTTTATAATGATGCGTTAGTGTTCCTCGTGGTGCTTCAACAATACCAATCCCTTCGCCAACAATTGAAGTAGGTGGATTAAGAACATGCTCTGAGCAGATTTCATCATCTTGAGCTTGTTTTAAAACCGATTCAGAGGCAAACATAAGTTCAACTAATCTTGCCCAATGAGTTGCAAGAGTAGAATTAACCATTGTTTTACCGGAGCCATCACCAGTAAGTGTTTTATAATACCGTTCATACTCCGCTTGAGCCAGTGGGGTTGCCATACCATCAGCAACATTCAATCGTGATAACGGTGTTGCTTTATATATCCCTGATTTCATCCCGTCAACAAAACCATGCCAACCTATATTTTTCAAATATGGATATTTCAAGTAACTGTATGATTCAACATGTTCAGCAACATGGTCAAGGTAATCGCATGGCTTATACTTGGCAAACTCTTTACCATCGGGTCCTGCTACTCGAACCATACCATCGTAAAAATTCACATGATTATTATCATCAACTAACCCCATATTATACGTAGCATGAGCATAAATATCTGACAGAATGAGATCTACATAATCTTTATTAGCCAGAACGATATCATCAAAAACTTTCAATGAGAATTTGGAAAATTCAACCATCCTTTTCCCGATTTCAATCATCTCGGCTTGTTCTTCTTTTGACACCCGTTTTGACATTCCTCCCGGAAGAGCAGTAACGGGATGAACCTTTTTCCCGCCGATTATTTCTATTACTCGTTGTCCATCAGCCCGCTGTTGAATAACTTTTTTACCGGCATCAAGTCCTACCTTTGCAATTACACCAAGTATATTACGTTCTGCCGGAGGAGCATCAGGACCACACACAAAATCAGGTCCGCCTAAAGCGTAAAAATGGGTAGTATGATCTCCTGCAAAAAAGGCATTATAAACCAATTCCCTCAATTTTCTGGCAGCTGACGGAATCTCCACACCATAGACTGCATCTGCCGCTTTAACGGCAGCCATATGATGTGCATCAGGACAGACACCACAAATACGAGTAGTAATACGAGCCATTTCTTCAACTGGCCGCCCTTGAGCGAATTTCTCGAAACCGCGAAGTTCCGGCACCTGAAAATAACAGTTATCAAGTGAACCATCATCATTAATAAAAAGATGTATTTTCCCATGTCCCTCTAGACGGGTAATAGGATCTATTAAAATCTGTCTCATATCTGTTTTCTCCTGAGCATTGAATCAGCCATACTAAAACGATAAAATGTTCCAACCGGATCGACAATTGTATTGATGATTTTTTCTATTTCTTCAGGATCATCAGAATCAATTACCGATGCCAACGCTGACGCCATTTTTGCTCCTTGATCTTTAATATTGGAAGGCAATCCGTAACATCCCCTACACGGTACTCCCGCCGAAACACATTTTGCTCCACAACCGCCCCGTGTTGCCGGGCCGAGACAAATAATACCCTGTTCTAATAAACAAACATCAGGATCTGGTACAATTTCAAATGGACGGACGAACTTTTTAATTTTCTTGACATCTTTTTTTCGTTCACATTCATCACAACAACTTTTTTCATTCGAGCCAAGCACCGTTCCTTTCGGTGGAAGCTCTTTGCCATTTTGTAGTATATCTATCACAGCTAACACGACGGATAATATTTGATCTGATTGTGGTGGACATCCCGGTATAACATAATCTACATCTACTACCTGAGGCAATGAGCGTACTGTATTCCATAACTCTGGCAATGTCAACGTACCCTCTGGTACAATAGTCTGTGTTTGGGGATAAATATTTTCGGTATTACTTGTAGAAGGTGATTCTTTATAGGCATAATCCATAATTGATTTTTTATCATAAAGATTCGCTAAAGCAGGAATACAACCTTCCGATGCACAACTTCCGAAAGCACATAAAAGAACTGATTTTTGGCGAAGCAGTTCAGCAATTTCAAGGTTTTCTGATGATCGTATTGCTCCGTTGAATAATGTCAATGTGATTGATTTATCTTCCATCTTACGAACATCATCATACTTAAAATCCATCGCACAGGGCCAAAAAACAACATCAAAGAAATCAACAACATTTAGAATTTTATCTTCAATATCTAATATGGCGATATCACACCCTCCACATGATGCCGCCCAATAAATGGCAAGTTTTGGTTTAGACATGAGTGATATCCCCCATTTCTGAAGCTACTTTATCGGCTATTTCATCCGGTTGATAGTTTAATTCCTTAAGTGCAAGCGGTCCCATCTCACGAATTTGATTAGTGAATTCTGTAATTACTTCCTGAAATATTGCTCCTTCGGAAGCAGATATCCATTCCAATCGCAAACGGTTTTCATCAATCCCGAATTCTTTAATAATTCTTTTTGTCAATGGCATTCTTCGCATGCATTTATAGTTTCCTTCTACATAATGGCAGTCACCCGGATGACACCCGCAAACAATCACTCCATCCGCTCCCTTTTGAAAAGCACTTAGAATAAATCCGGGATCAACTCTTCCGGAACACATTACCCGAATTCCAACCATATTTGGTGGGTATTTCATTCGGGATGTCCCTGCTAAATCAGCACCGGTATAACTACACCAATTACATAAAAAACCGATTATTTTTGGTTCAAAACTCATGATAATATCCCTTCAATTTGGGCATAAATCTGGTCATCAGTGAAATGCCTGGCAGTAATTGCACCTACCGGACAAGCCGCGACACATGTTCCGCACGCTTTACATAAAGCAGAATTTATAACCGAAACATTATTTTCATCATCAAAATCTATAGCTGTGTATGGACAGAGATCGTTGCAAATCTTACAGCCAGAACAATATTTTTCATCTATCTCGGCGTAAGCGGCATCCATAAAGATTTCACCCTGGCTCAACAATTTCAGTGCTTGTGTAGCGGCAGCTCCGCCTTGTGCTACTGAATCAGGAATATCTTTTGCACCCTGACAAGCACCAGCTAGAAAGACACCGTCAGTTGTAGTCGAAACAGGAGCAAGCTTGGGATGAGCTTCAATATACCAACCATCGGCACCAGTCGAGATGTTAAATATCCGTCCAGTCTCTTTTGCTTCCTTTTGTGATTCAAGTGCCGTACAAAGAACAACCATATCTACCGGTATCTCGCGAAACTTCCCAATTAAGGTATCTTCACATTGAACTAACAGATCACCCTCTTTCGATCTATGCTTTGAAGCAGGAATAATCTCAGCGGCTTTTCCTCTAATTACATTAACACCTTCATCTAAAATTCTCTGATAAAACTCTTCATAGCCTTTACCGTATGTTCGCATATCAATATATAGTTGATAGACTTCAGCATCGGTTTTCTCCACAACGAGATGAGAAAATTTAAGAGCATACATACAACAAACCCGAGAACAATACTCATGATAATTTTTATCTCTTGAACCGACGCAATGAAAAATAGCGATCGTTTTTGGTTCTTCGCCGTTCTCCATCAGGATTTTACCTCCTGTTGGTCCAGCCGCATTATTCATCTGTTCGAATTCTTCTGCAGATATTACATTTGGATATTTACCGTATCCATATTGTTTCAATGGGGTAGGATCAAATGAATTAAAACCGGTTGCCATAATAATCGCACCTACGTCTAACTCTTCGACCTTATCCGTGTCATTAAAATTGATACAATCTTTCTCGCAGACATCAGCACAAACCATACAGCCACCGGTTTTGAAATGAATACAATTATCTCGGTGTATTCTTGGAACATTTGGGACTGCTTGTCTGGTCGGTATAGTAATTGCAGCATTAGGTCCAAGATTTAATTCACGATGGCTAAGAACTCTCTCTTCAATATCCTCCATTTTAATATGATCCGTTGGGCAAATTTTTGCACAAGCACCACACAGGATACACGACTCTGTTTCAAGATTAAACGGAGTTGCTACATCACGTTCAAATCCACGGTTAACAAATGATAACGCATGAGCACCGACAACTTCATCACAAACCCGAACACATAAACCACATAGAATACAAGTATAATCACCAGTGCCCCATCGTGGTTTTTCAATTCCGAATTCTTCTGCTAATTTTCTTAATATCGGAGACGGTGAACATGATCGCATCAACATCTGTAGATTTGTACGTCTTGCATTTACAACCCTTGGAGTGTAGGTATATACCTCTAATCCTTCCCAAACCGGATAGTTACAAGCTGTTACAATTTTAGACCATCCTTTACCATCTCTTGCTTCCACACAACAGATTCGACAAGCGGCATATGGTGTCATATGCGGATAATAACAAAGAGTAGGAATTGAAATTCCAATTGACTCAGCTGCTTGAAGGATATAAGAGTCTTTCTCAACTTCAAGCGGAGTTCCATCAATTTTTATTTTTACTTTTTCCACTTTCATTCTCCTACATCACAACTTCAGTTTTTTTAGGTGAGTGGGACTGCCATAATTGTTTTGCTTTTACCTGAACAGCATCCCCTTCATCAGTGCGTACCCGCTTGATAGCATCAAACTTGCAAACCTGATAACAGGCTCCGCACTGAATACATTTATCTTGATCTATTCTATGAAGTTCTTTTGGTTTCCCTATTATAGCATCGGTCGGACAAGGCTTCACACAGGCATGACAGCCGTTGCAGGTTTCATCAATAGCATGAGCAACTAATTCTTTGCACACTCCCGCAGGACAACGTTTATCTTCGATATGAGCTAAATATTCATTATGAAAATAACGAAGTGTTGACAGCACAGGATTAGGAGCGGAACCGCCTAATTGACAGAGGGAGGTGTCAATTATTACCTGAGAAAGGTCCTCAAGTGATTCAAGGTCTTCCATCTTTCCTTCCCCTTTGGTAATACGATCGAGAATATGCCACATCGTTTTTACACCTTCGCGACATGGGATACATTTACCACAGCTTTCTTCCATCAAAAAATTAAGGAAATATTTAGCAACATCGACCATACAGGAATCCTGATCCATGACAATCATTCCACCTGAACCCATCATTGAACCGGCTTTGATTAATTCATCAAAATCAACCGGTAAATCAAGAAGTGATTTAATATTCTCATCATCTTGGATATCACCATGTTCTACTAAAGATTGGTGAACATCTTTATCTGCGGTTTCTACAACAAGCGTTCCGCCCGATGGACCGCCGGTTTGCACTGCTTTAAATTTCTTTCCTCCGGGAACTCCGCCACCGATATCGTATAGAATTTCACGAAGGGTGATTCCCATCGGAACTTCAACAAGACCGGTATTGTTAATCTTGCCGGTTAAAGCAAAGACTTTGGTTCCTTTTGATTTTTCTGTTCCTATACTGCTATACCAATCAGAACCCTTATCAATAATAACTGGAACATTAGCCCATGTTTCAACGTTATTGAGAATAGTTGGTTTATCCCAAAGACCGAATTCTACAGTATGTATATACTTTGCTCTTGGTTCACCAACCTTACCTTCAAGTGATGCCATCAGAGCTGTTGATTCACCACAAACAAAAGCACCCCCGCCTCGAGAGATTTCAATATCAAAATTGAAGCCGCTACCAAGTATATTTTCACCAAGTAATCCCATCTCACGTGCAGCTTTAAGAGCAATAGAAAGATTCTTTACCGCAAGAGGATATTCATGTCGCACATAAACAAATCCCTGGTCAGAGCCAATAGTAATAGCCCCGATAATCATTCCTTCAATTACCTGATGTGGATTACCCTCAAGAATAGACCTGTCCATAAATGCCCCAGGGTCGCCCTCATCAGCATTACAAATAATATACTTTGTATCATTCTTTGCTTTTTTGCAGGTCTCCCATTTTCTTCCAGTTGGAAACCCGCCACCGCCTCGACCTCGAAGACCTGATTTTTTAACTTCCTCAAGAATTTCATCCGGTTTTAATTCTGTAAGTGATTTAGCAAGAGCTTTGTATCCACCAAGTGTAATATAATCGTCAATTGAAGTCGGATCCATTAATCCGTTCTTGTTAAAAATTATTCTTTTCTGGTTTTTGTAAAAAGGAATATCTTTCTCTTTTTCAATAACTACTTTTGTAGTAGGATCCCTATACAGAAGATTTTTCACGAGTTGACCATTCATAATTGTTTTTTCAACAATCATTGCAATGTTTTTCTCATTCACTTTTTGGTAAAAGATTCCATCGGGTTGAATTACAACAAGAGGTCCTCTTTCACAGAACCCATGGCAACCAGTTGTTTTAATTTCAACTACCTTATCAAGTTTTTCTTTTTTAATCTTCTCTTTTAGTGCAGTTATTACTTTTTCACAACCACAAGCAATACATCCGGTTCCGGCACAAACAGAAATAGTTGTTTTTCTTTCATCTCTATTTTTTTTATACTTCTGCTGTAATTGTAAAAGCTCATCAGGTGATTGTAATCGTTTCATAATTAAACAACCTCCTCGCGTTTTACTTTGTTGACTTTTGGCTTTTTTAAATCTTCCATCATTTTATCAATTTTAGCCACAGTCATATTACCGTAATACTCCTCATTCGCTGTCACAAGCGGACCAAGAGCACAAGCACCAAGACAGTTGACTGTCTCGATAGAAAATTCACCATCCTCTGTGGTTTCCCCAACACTAATATTTAAATCTCTCTCCAATTTATCAATTATGATTGAAGCTTGTCTCACATGGCACGCTGTACCGGTGCAAACACATATATGATTTTTACCCTTAGGTTCAAGACTAAAAGTCTTATAGAAAGTTGCAACACCGTATATCTGTGCCATAGGAAGTTTCATCTTCTTGGAAATTAATTCCAACGCTTCTTTGGGGAGATATTTGTAATGTGACTGAACATCCTGCATTATCATGATCAATGCTGTTGGCTTATAATTATATTTTTTTATGATTTTGTCAATCGCATCCTTAACATCGTATGATTTTTCTACTTTGATAGTTGTCATAAGCCCACCTCTTCTTCCTTATCTTGAGGCGTTGGTAAATTTTCAGGCATCGGTTGACCTCCGGTTAAAACTGTGAGATCATGCTTTGGTCCAAGCCGGTATTTATCGCGAACATCCAAAAGACTTCCTTGACGAAACATCTTCTCACCAAGTATCATCTTACGATTTTTTGGTGTCGGCCTGCTTGGACATGCTTCGTAACATGCTCCACAGCTATTGCATACTTCAGTATCTACATAACGTGCTTTTTTTCGAACCTTTACTTTGAAATTTCCAATATATCCCTGTACATCTTGTACTTCAGCAAATGTCATCAGAGTAATATTGGGATGTTTACCAACAGAAACCATCTTTGGTGTTAAAATACATGCGGCACAATCAAGCGTTGGAAATGTCTTGTCAAAATTTGCCATATGTCCACCAATTGATTCTTCTTTTTCTACTAAAATAACTTTGTAACCGGCATCAGCTATCTGTAAAGCGGCCTCTATCCCAGCTATACCAGCACCAACAATCATAACCTTTTGTTTGATTGATACTTTACGAAGTTCAAGTGCTTCATGTAATTTTGCACGAGCAATAGCACCTTTTATCAATGCATATGCTTTTTCAGTTGCCGCTTTTCTTTCAAAAGTCACCCAGCTGACTTGCTCACGAATATTCACCATCTCAAAAAGATATTGATTAAGACCCGCATCGGTAAGAGCTTCACGAAATGTTTTTTCATGCATAAGCGGTGAACAGGCGGCAACAACAACTCGATTAAGATTGTTCTTTTTAATATCTTCTATAATCAATTCTTGTCCAGGCTCAGAACACATAAATCGATAGTTGCGAGCTACTACAACTCCAGGAAGTTTACCTGCACGTTCTGAAACATCTTGGACATCTACCATTTTTGCTATATTATTTCCACAATGGCAGACATATACTCCAAGCCGGATATCACTGTTTTGTTGATTATTTAAAATCATATCAATGCCTCCCGTTCTACAGCAAAAAGTTTCTCCGGTTTAACTATCAATTTATCCAATCCCATTAACTCCGGAGCAATACCGATTGCTATACCAATCAGATGAGTAAAATAAACTATCGGAATATTATAGTTTGTATGACAGAATGAATTAATTTTGTCTTGATACGCCTCTACATTCATCTGGCAAAGCGGGCAAACAGTAGAAATCATCTCTGCTTCATTATCAACCGCATTTTCAATAAGATTTTTATTAAGTTTCAAGGCTACTTCTTCATCAGTCGTCATTAGCATTCCACCGCAACAACGTACTTTACTAGAATATTCTGTCGGAGTACCCCCTAAAACTTCAATTAGATGATCCATGGTTTGTGGGTCATCAATATCATCAAAGCCATGGTGTGGCCTTACTATCTGACAACCGTAATACGGAGCAACTCTTAATCCGTTTAATGGCTTGACAACGTGCTTTTTAAGTTCATCAAGACCGAAATCATTCACTAAAATATCCAATGGATGCCTAATATTTACTATTGTATCATAAGAAAGATTCGCCGCTTGAAGAGCTTCATTTATCTTGGCTCGTTCTTTTGGATCCCACTGAATATGACGATTAGTTTTTTTCAAAATTGTATAACAACTTGAACAAGGTGCACAAACATCAAGATTCATGTTTTGGGCAATCGCTAAATTTCGAGCAGAGATTGCATAACCAACTATTTTCTTAACCGACATATACATCGTTGCTCCGCAACAGTTCCAGTCATCTATCTCTTTTAATCCAATTCCCAAAGCTTTGAATACTTCCCGTACAGATTTATCATACGGTGAAGCAGTATGTTCCAAAGAACAGCCGGGATAATACGCATATTCTAACATTTTCATTCTCCCAGTTGATTAGCTTTATTAATTATCGCTCGCACTTCATCAATTTTTTTAATTTTCTTTGGTATCAAACCCATTCGACCGCGAGAAATCATTGAAAGTCCGACGCCCATATTTTTGAAAAGTTTTTTGTAATCCGATTTTAGAAAAAAACTGATCCCCAAACCTAATTCATAGTTTCTGCCATAACGATAGATGTTATTTACAAATGCTTTTGAAAGAGCATAAACAGGAAAATTATCAGGGTATATTTTTTTCTCTATCGCTATTCGCTTTAAAGCATACAACGTATCCGTTACCCTAATACCGACCGGACAACGAACTGTACAAGAATAGCAAGATGCACAAATCCAAATAGTTCGGCTTTGTAATATTTCAGTTAAATGTCCAGCTCGAAAAAGTGCAATAGTTTGGCGAGGAGTAATATCCATCACATCCGATACTGGGCAAGAACCTGTACAAGTACCACATTGCAGACAATTTTTTATCTTATCCCCTTCCGGAAATGAATTTACTTGTCCCCAAAATGCGGACCGCAAATCCTCTTCTGTTCGATTTTGTGTTAACTTATTGTTTGTACCCATAGTTACTCCAGTATTTTTATACGATATGATTTTTCGCAATTTATCACATAGTGAGCCCTCTCATAGATGTTTATATTTATAAATATATTTCAACAAATAAAAAAGCAAGTGATTTTTTTCACTATTTATTCAATACTATCCTTATCATATTTGTCGTTATTATCAATATTTGATTTCTCTGGGTTACATATAGCGCCCCTATCTCTTTTTATAACAACATGATACATTGCCATATTTATTTTTAATGTAGATTTTACTATAATATGACTTTTTTATATTATCACAAAAAAATAACAGATTAGCCCTAATTTAATCAAATCATAAAAAATCTCTACTACATAGTTGAACAAATTAGAGTAGTTTTGATTGAGTAAACGAACCTCTGATGGGGTGAATTGATTGCTACTGTAATTATATCATTAAGAAAGTTAGAATTTAATATAATTTAAAAAGCTGGGACACAGGGATTCGAAAGAGTGCCGTCATGCATTTCTCTATAACACAACAAAATACAACGTATCTTAATTTACAACATCAGTTTAGGTTTTTGATTCCTTTTGATCTGTTTTGATTGTTTTTGAAGGTTTTTGCATTGAAGTTGGCAGAAATTAGGCAGAAATTCTTTCATGAAAAAAAATAAATATCTTTATGTCTGAATTATTACAATTAAAATTCTCTGTTACAATCTGGTAGAAATACACCTGTTGCTACTGTAACTCCTGATGTGCCCTTTCCGTCATATCGGATTCAATAATATCCAGAAATCTGATAACAATCGACAAGCGTTTTACTGCCTTTACCAATATAGTATAAACGTCTATTTTGATAATAGATAAAACCACTCTATTATTCATAGAGTGGTTTTAATAATTGTGCTTTATGGCAACATTAAATTATTCAAACCGAACAGCATTTGAACGATGAGTTACTGTTTTTCCACGACCTTCTAACTCAATGATAGCTTCACTACTGCCAGTTGGATTTGTTTCCATTTTGGCTTTAAAGCGATACCGTACTTCAATCTTCTGCTTACGATCAACTCTATTAAGTTTGATTTTCAGATGACCATCAGCATCAACGGTTGCTTGAACTGCTTTACCATCAACTGAAGCACTCTCTTTTACATATTCACTATTTTGAGGAAGAATATCATCTAAGACAACATCTTCAGCCGGATAATAACCAACATTTTCAATCACAATATGGACTTCCCAGAGATTATGTCCAGTTTGTGTTTTTGAATCTGCTTCCTGTACCAAAACAGTATCCCAAATAACCGGTTCGAGCTCAAGGATTGTAGTAGCTTCCCAGTTATTAACCGGAATCAGACTATAATCGACTTGCGAACGATTTCTTCCTTTGATAAAGACTTCAACCCGTCGATTTTGCTGCCAATGTACTTCGGAATGACCGGTATCTACAGGCTTAGTAGCGGCAAAGCCTTCATAGGACATTATAGAACTGTCAATATTATGGTTTTCAATTAACCAGTTTAATACTGACAATGCTCTTGCTTCGGACAGTTCCCAGTTGGATGGGAATTTGATAGTATGAATACGACGGTAATCGCAGTGTCCCTCGGCCTTGACAGTTACATCAGAATATTTTTGAATAGAATCGGCAATCGCTTCCAAAATTGGAATTGCTTCCGGTCGCAGATACGCTTTTGATGTTTCAAAGTAGGCACCAATAATATTCATTTTAATATCAGCATCGGGCGATGTAAGAAGCGGTCCCACAGCTACTGTTGCAGTTGTAGATTTACTTGAATACTCTTTTGCGGTAGAATCGGGTCTGCCTTCCAGATAGATAGAGTTTTCAAGGAATTTACGAGAACCCGGGTCGAGGTCTTCAAGAGAATACTTTATTGATTTTTCAAATCCATCAGCACCAACTCTGAATTCATTATATAAATGTTTTCCGTTAGAACTAACTACCAGATACTCACTATCTGATTTAGATAGTTGTGTAAATTCAGGAAGAGAATCAACAATTTTCAAATTGGCTGTATTGCCACCGCCGGAATAATCAACTCTGATTTCATAATCGACTACTACACCGCTACTATCATAGGTTTTAGTTGTGTCAATCGAAGCTGATTTTATTATCGTTGCTGTTGGCACCTGTGCAGCTTTTTTATTGAGATTTAACATAGGCTGAGACGGACATACCTTGAAGATAACATAAGATTCACCAGCTTCATGTACAAAAACAAAAACAGATGCAGTCTGATCATCTGACAAATCGAATAGTTTCTCTTTCAAGTCACGAGTGTCTATCATTACTGCTCTTTGACCAGACCTGACAGTATTAAAATAGAACATCCCTTTATTGTTTACTTGTGAGTGAGAACCGTCATCAAGGAATATATCAGTACCTATCAAAGTTGTATCAAATTCCAGTTCATTGCCTTCGTTACAATCTACAATAACTCGTCCACGAATGGATCCAGATAGTGTAGATGGAATTACATTAACACGACAGGTTGCACGAGATGGAATGAAATCATCGGCATAAGCCCATGCAATATTCTCATTAATGCCACCCATAATCCGAGTACTAAGTTGAACAGTGTAGCGCAATGTTACTTTGTCCCCAGGATCAAGATCACCTAATTGCCATATCAATGGATTTATTCCAGAAGGATCAGGAGCAATGTTTTGATCTATTAATGTTGTGCTATCAACATATTCAAAACCAAAAGGTAAAGTGTCTAAAACATAACTGTTATTAGCGATTGTATTTGAAACATTTTCAACAACAATTGTATAATCAAAAATATCACCTGGGAATCCGGAATTGACACTTGCACGCTTAGTAATAACAAGTGGTGGAACATCTACTCCTACCACAGCTATAACAGGACCCCAAGATCGACTCAACCCATCTCCACCTCTATCATAAAGAATCGCAGTATTAACAAATGGTTGAGAATAATCTATTCCGTGAGAAACCTCTGATAAGTATGTAAGAACTAAAGTATCAGGAAAACCAATATCTCCAAGCTCAAACCTAATTGGATCACTTCCCGATGAATTTATAGCAACACCATCCATCATTGCTGAACCATAAATAAAGTTGAAATCATCTGGATGGTCATCAACAAGGATAGCATCTGTTAATCCAAAATTACCAGCATTTGTTACCCTGATAGTATAAGTAATTGTATCACCAGCATTAGCAATAACAGGATTGGCAGATTTTTGAATGCCAATATCCGGAGCAGTAACCAATGTGGTAACTTCTGATTCTGCATATTGGTCAGGCGGATTTGTAATAATTGCTTTATTAGGAATTATATATCCATCAGGAGCAGATTGGTCAATCACTACTCTGAATTGCATTTTAACAGAATCAAGAGCGTTAACAGTATCAACTGACCAAATTATCATATTATCTGTCGGATTATATACAAATGCAGACGTTGTCTGTGCCATTCCGCTATTAGATAGCTTAGGCATTGAAGATACTGCTGATTGTGCAGAACCTGAAATGTAAGCTGTCAACTCAGGAATAGTATCGTGAACGATAATATCTGTTATTGGGCCGTGTTCAGTATTACGAATTGTTACAGTATAAAGAAGTGTATCTTCGGGCGGCGCTTGTGCTTTATCAACTGCTGTAAATAATCTAAGTGCTCCGGGAGCGAAGAATCTTTGAACTACAATTTCAGCTGTTTTAGTATCTGAACCACATCCATTGCTAACAGTTAAAGTAACTGTAAAATGACCTGAATCTATATAAATATGTTGAGGGTTTTGATCTGTAACAGCTGCACTACCATCACCGAAATCCCAATACCATGAAGTTGCACCTGATGACATATCAGTGAAATCAGTAAATACAGGAGCATAATTATTGCTCGGGTTAGTAACATAACTAAAATCAGCCGTTGGAACATCTATGATAGTGAAAGTATAAAGTTTTCTTTCAACGTCAGTATCGGCAGGACCAATAACATTTAATGTGATATTATAATCCCCGGAGACTGAATAATTATGAGTTGGGTTTTGATCAGTCGATGTAGAACCATCACCAAATTCCCAAAGCCAATATGTTACATCCCCTGTTGACAAATCAGTAAATTCAACTGTTAACGGGTCACATCCGGATAACGGTTCTGCGGAAAAGTCTGCATTAAGCCCTGGAACAGTTACAGTAATAACTTCTGTCGATTCTTCGCTTCCACACTCATTGGTACTGGTAAGTGTAACTGTATAAGTACCACCAGCTACGAAAATGTGAGTAGGGTTTTGGTCTGTTACAGCAGGAGATCCATCATTAAAATCCCATGACCACGAAGTTGCACCAACCGACTGGTCAGTGAAATCAACTGTTAATGGTGCATTGCCATTTGTAGGGACAGCTGTAAATCCGGATGTCGGCGGGACAATGACAGTAACATAATTAGTTTTGGTTTCAGTATCAGTTCCACCATCATAAGTAATAGTTAGAGTAACGTCATAACTACCGGCATTTACATAAGTATGTTGTGGGTTCTGTTCTGTTGAAATACCTCCATCACCAAATGTCCAAGACCATGCCAACACGTCACAATCAGACTGGTCAAAGAAATAAGCTGTAAACGGTCCACAACCAGATGTAACTTCTGTGCCAAAATCAGCTTGGCATGTCGGTTCTGTGACAGTAATAACTTCTGTCGATTCTTCACTTCCACACTCATTGGTACTGGTAAGTGTAACTGTATAAGTACCACCAGCTACGAAAATGTGAGTAGGGTTTTGGTCTGTTACAGCAGGAGATCCATCATCAAAATCCCATGACCACGAAGTTGCACCAACCGACTGGTCAGTGAAATCAACTGTTAATGGTGCATTGCCATTTGTAGGGTTAGCTGTAAATCCGGATGTCGGCGGGGCAATAACAGTAATATAATTAGTTTTGGTTTCTGTATCAGTTCCACCATCATAAGTAATAGTTAGAGTAACGTCATAACTACCAGCATTTACATAAGTATGTTGTGGGTTCTGTTCTGTTGAAGTACCACCATCACCAAATATCCAAGACCATGCCAGCACGTCACAATCAGATTGGTCAAAGAAATAAGCTGTAAACGGTCCACAACCAGACGTAACTTCTGTACCAAAATCAGCTTGGCATGTCGGTTCTGTAACAATAATAGTTTCTGTTGATTCTTCGCTACCACACTCATTGGTACTGGTAAGTGTAACTGTATAAGTACCTGCTGAATTGAATATATGTATTGGATTTTCTGCAGTTGATGTTGCCCCATCACCAAAATCCCAATTCTGAGATGTCGCACCAACTGATGTATTTGTAAAATATACCGTTAGTGGACTTTCGCCTTGAGCAGGATTAGCTGTAAATCCGGATGTCGGCGGGGCAATGACAGTAATATAATTAGTTTTGGTTTCTGTATCAGTTTCACCATCATAAGTAATAGTTAGAGTAACGTCATAACTACCAGCATTTACATAAGTATGTTGTGGGTTCTGTTCTGTTGAAGTA
>QNAD01000003.1 GCA_003641345.1 Candidatus Zixiibacteriota bacterium
ATTGGACATGTTTTCAAAAAATGGTGGATATTGAATATAAGTTGAAGCATCGTTCCATTCATATAAAGCGGAATCAGTACTTTCAATAGCATTCCATGTTAGGTTGCTATCAAAAACTGAGCTGTATTGTTCACGGAACATCTTAGGTGATATAGACTGTTTAATTACATCCAGAATTTCTTTTTGGGTGGGCCAGATTTCTTTTAGCATTACCGGTTTGCCATTTTTGTCTTTTCCGATTGGATTAGTAATAAGATTCACATCTACAGTTCCGGCGATTGCATAAGCAACTACCAATGGGGGGGAAGCTAAATAGTTCGCTTTAGTATGAGGACTAACGCGTCCTTCGAAATTTCTATTGCCGGATAAAACCGCTGCCGCTACCAGTTCACCGGTATCAATAGCATCAACAACCGGCTCCGGGAGAGGGCCGGAATTACCAATACAAGTGGCACAACCAAAACCGGTATTGTAAAATCCAAGAGCTTCCAGTGGTTCTATAAGTTTTGATTTTTTCAGATACTCCATAACAACTCTTGAACCAGGGGCAAGTGATGTTTTAACAAACGGTTTTGTTTTTAAGCCTTTTTCGACCGCTTTTTTGGCTACCAGTCCTGCGGCAATTAAAACTGTTGGGTCGGATGTATTAGTACAGGATGTAATTGAGGCAATTACAACCGCTCCATGACCGATAGGATAATTTATGCCTTCTTCGATTAAGACTTTTGTTTTCTGTTTTTCCGCTGGAAGTTCAAATCCGCGTTCGCTGACTGGTTTGTTCAAATCTGCCTTGAAAGATGATTGCATCTCAGAAAGATTGATTTTGTCCTGCGGTCGTTTTGGACCGGAAAGTGATGGTTGAACTTTTGAGATATCCAACTCTAAAACATCGGTAAATTCCGGTGCACGAGAGCCTTTTTCACGGTACAACATTTGCTGTTTGCAATATTTTTCAACCAATTCAATTTCTTCATCAGTACGTCCGGTCAATTTAAGGTAGCTAAGAGCTTCCGCATCAATTGGGAAATAACCCATAGTAGCTCCATACTCCGGTCCCATATTAGCAATCATTGCTTTTGCTGGAAGGGTCAATTCGTCCAGTGCCGGACCGAAATATTCAACAAATTTTCCTACAACACCTTTTTCACGAAGCATTTGGGTTACAGTCAATACTAAATCAGTATCAGTTACACCTTCGGATAATCTTCCGGTTAATTTGAAACCAATAACTTCCGGTGTCAGCATATAAATTGGCTGTCCAAGCATAGCCGCTTCGGCTTCAATACCGCCAACGCCCCATCCAAGAACACCCAAACCATTTATCATTACAGTATGACTATCGGTACCAACTAAAGTGTCGGGATAAGCAAATCCATCATTAGTCATTACGCATTTTGCAAGATATTCCAAATTTACCTGATGGCAAATTCCTGTTGCGGGAGGAACAACTCGGAAATTTTTAAAAACTTTTTGCCCCCAATGGAGGAATTCATATCTTTCATTATTACGTTCAAATTCTTTATTCATGTTGAATTCCAAAGCATCGGAAGAACCATATTTGTCAATTTGAACTGAATGGTCAACGACCAAATCAACCTGAACAAGTGGATTTATTTTATTTGGGTCACCTCCAAGTTTTCCCATCGCTGTTCTCATTGCTGCCAAATCGACTACAGCTGGTACGCCGGTGAAATCCTGAAGTAGAACTCGGGCAGGTTTGTAGGGGAGTTCAATTTGTCCAACATTTTTCGGGTTATAATTTATGAGTTTTTCCACATCTTCTTTATTAATCGCTTTACCATCGATATTTCTTAATACATTCTCAAGTAAAACCCTTATAGAATAAGGCATTCTCTCTATTTTTGCTTGATTAGGTAGTTTTCTTAAGTTGTATATCTTATACAAACTGTCTTTTATTTTAATAGTGTCTAGTGCTTTAAAAGGATCCATTTATCAACCTCCAAAAGTATATATATTAATTATCAGTTACAAATTTCATTATATATGAGTTTAATATTAATTTCAAGTAACTATTGTGTATTAAAGTATTTTAGGTTATTATGGCACACTTTTAGAACTGGTCATAATGGAATGATTTTGACACAAAATGGAAATTTAATTTAAATTTTCTGCAGAAAATAGCTTATTATGATTGTAAAGAAAATAACAGAAGATAAGATTAATTTACTTGCACCGGCGAAAATAAATCTTTTTCTGGAAGTTTTCAACAAACGTGAAGATGGTTTTCACAATATAAATTCTCTTTTTCAGGCAATTTCACTTTATGATGAACTTGAAATCTCTATAATTGAGAAACCGATAATTAATCTGACTATAAAAGATAGTTCTGAAAAACTACCCATTGAAGATAATATAATCACAAAAGCTTTTAATTTAATTCAGTCTAAATTTAATCTAAAAAACGGAATAAATGTTATATTAACAAAGAAAATCCCTATTTCTGCCGGATTAGGAGGTGGTTCAGCTGATGCCGCAACCACAATTTTAGCTTGTAATATTCTGTTTAAATTAGGATTGGATTATTCCGAAATGGTTGAATTATCAACATTAATCGGTTCTGATTTGCCATTTTTCTTTTCTTCGGGACAAGCTATTGTAACCGGTAGGGGAGAAATCTTAAAAGATATGAAATTACCCCTTGATTATGAGCTTATTCTGGTAAAACCATCTTTTCCAATTGCTACTTCAAAAGCTTACGGATGGCTCAAAAGGGGCTTGACAAACTCAAAGGTTCCCTTTAGCTTACAGCACTGTAATTCTCCTGAAGATTTGATTGAGACTTTGAAATTTTCAGGGAATGATTTTGAAGAAAAATGTTTTGAAGTTTTTCCTGATTTGGAAAGATTAAAAGAAAAGTTATATAACAAAGGAGCAAAGCTGGTTCGGATGAGTGGATCCGGCCCAACTATGTTTGGAGTATTTGATAAAACATCTTTGGTTGTACACCCTGATATTTTAGAAAGGGGGGATTGGCAGGTTTTTAACGCCAAGCCAATAACCCTAGCCAAACTTACTTATAATAGGATGGGAGGCACCCGTGGAGATCACTGAAATCAGGGTCACCTTGCGTGGTGAAGAAAGGCTCAAAGGATTTGCTAATGTAACTTTTGACAATGCGTTTGTTGTTCGTGGGATGAAAGTTATTCAAGGGAACGACGGCTATTTTGTTGCAATGCCAAGCCGTAAACGACCCAATGGCACTCATCAGGATATAGCGCATCCGGTTAATAGTGAAATGAGGCAATTGATTGAGCAGTCTGTTCTAGAAGCTTTTGAAAAGGAATTGAAAGCTCAGCAAGAAAAAGTGGATTAAGCACTTTTTTGTGTATTAAAAATGTTTGGGGCGTCGTCAAGCGGTAAGACACCAGCCTTTGACGCTGGCATTCCCAGGTTCGAATCCTGGCGCCCCAGATTTTTTCCCTTTTTTGGGAAAATGTATTATAATGGTTGTCTTTTGTTAAAGGACAAAAGAGTTTAATTATGATTTTGAGAGAAGATATAAAGATTGTATCCGGAAAATCAAACCGGAATTTAGCCGATAATATCGCCAGTTATCTTAAGGTTGGTGTTACTGACTGTACTATTAAAAGGTTTTCTGACGGCGAAGTATTTGTTCAAATTAATGAAAATGTTCGTGGATCAGATTTTTTTATTGTTCAACCGACTAATCCGCCAGCTGAAAACTTAATGGAACTGCTTATGCTTATTGATGCCGCCAGAAGAGCATCGGCTATGAGAATTACTGCTGTTATTCCTTACTATGGTTATGCCCGTCAAGATAGAAAAGACCGCCCCCGAGTTGCTATTACATCCAAATTGATTGCCAATCTGATTACTACTGCCGGAGCTGATAGAATTATTACGATGGATCTTCATGCCAGTCAATTGCAAGGTTTTTTTGATTTACCTCATGACCATCTTTATTCATCGGTTATATTTAACAAATATATTCGTGAATTAAATTTGAAAGATTTATGTATTGTCTCTCCTGATGTAGGTTCAATCAAACTTGCTCGAGCAACTGCAAGTGCCCTTAATGGAAGTTTAGCCATCGTAGATAAACGGAGACCGGAAGCAAATGTTTCTAAAGTCATGAACTTAATAGGTGATGTAAAAAATAAAAATATTTTAATCAGAGATGATATGGTTGATACAGGCGGTTCAATTTGTAATGCTGCTGAATTTCTTATGGCGAGCGGTGCCAAAGATATTTATGCTGCCTGTACTCATGGTGTTCTCTCGGGTGATGCAATTAATAAAATAAATAATTCATCAATTAAAAAGATGTTTATTTCAGATTCAATCGATCAATCTAAGAAAAATCTACCTGATAAGTTTGAAATTTTGACCTGTAGTGAACTAATTGGTGAAGCAATACAAAGAATTTTTGAAGAGGAATCGGTATCTTCGTTATTTGAAGACCAACCTCAGATAATTTAAAATGTGAAATAATAATAATTGGAGGTTTTAGAATAAAATGAAAGAGATTCTTATTGCGGCGGAGAAAAGAGATAAAACCGGCAAAGGTGCTAACCGTCAAACTCGTAAAGATGGTAATATCCCAGGAGTGGTTTATGGTCCTAAACAAGAGCCAATTCCAATTTATATTGATGAGCCCACCTTACACCAGGCATTTAAATCTGCCGCAGGTTCAACAGCTTTATATGACTTAGAAATTGAAAATAAAAAAAATAAAGTTATTGTTCGTGAAATGCAAAGAGATCCTGTTACCAGTAAAATTATTCATATCGATTTCTATGCCGTTTCAATGACTAAACCGATTAATCTTGCTATTCCTATTCATTTTGAAGGAATTCCAGTTGGTGTTACAGTTGATGGTGGTATTATGCAAACTAATATGCGTGAATTGGAAATCTCATGTCTGCCTGATCAAATACCTGAATTTTGTGAATTAAATGTTACTGAATTGTCTATCGGTGATTCTATTCATGTCGAAGATATCAATATAGAAGGGATAGATATCTTATCTGATGCTAATAAGACTGTTGTTGTTATAAGTGCACCGACTATTGTTAAAGTTGATGAACCTACTGCTGAAGAAGGTGAAGAGCTTGCTGAAGGTGAAGTTGCTGAAGGTGCTGAAGGTGAAGCTGCTGTCGAAGGTGAGGCTGCTGAAGGCAAAACTAAGGAAGATTCAGAAGCAAAATCTAAATCTAAATAAGATTTGTTCTTAATAGATATAAAACCGCCTTTTAGGCGGTTTTATTATATGTACTGATTTGAATCCTTGATTTTTCTTTGACATAAATCTAATATTCTTACAGAATATAATATTTATTAGTGACTGAGATATCCTGTATATGAATCAAAATAAAAAAATAAATATCATAGATTATTTGTTATTAGTTTTTTCAAATTCTCTGAATCAAGCAGAGATGAATAATAAAACTATTGATTTTTTGAAAGATGTTTTAGGCAATACCAGGTCAATCAAACTTAAATTTAATGAAGTTGAATATTTTTCTAATAACTTTATCAAAACTTCTGAACCATTCATTTATGAGATAAAACGAAATAATATAAAAATTGGATATATTGCCATTTATAATAATGAATTAAACGATTCATTGTCAGATGATGAAATAAAAATTATTAATCTTATTTCAAATATAATTTCAAATCCCCCAAGTATTAAGAATGATAAATTCCAAGATAACACAAAACTTAAATCTTTAAATACATTAGCCAGCGGGTTAGCACACAATTTTAATAATCTTCTGACCGGAATATTGGGAAATATCACTCTTGCTAAAATGAATATTGATGAAAATACTGAACTCTACAATATTTTATCTGAGGCAGAACAAGCCGGATGGCTTGCAAGAAACCTTACCCATCAGCTTTTGGTTTTTTCTGAAGGCAGTTTTGTAAATAAACAAAATTCAGATATAAAACAAATTATATTTGAAGCCGTTAAAACGGTTAAAGAGAATTATAAAAATGACATAAAAATAAATTTGCACGAACCTCTTGAGTTTATTGAATTAGATAAAGAGCAAATCAAAAACAGTTTCACAAATATATTGTTGTTAGCATTAAAATCCCAAAATGAATTTAATCAAACAGACATAGACATAGAAATTGTCAAAATTGAGGATAGTTTAAGTAATATTTTTAGTTACGGAAAATTTGTCAAAATTTCTATAACGGATAATAGCGAGGGTATTAAAGAAGAAGAACTGGAAAATATGTTGGATCCATTTTATAAATCTGATAAATATGGTTCAGGACTGACAATTGCATCGGCTTTTAATGTTATCTTAAAACATAAAGGTTTTCTAACTCTTAACTCTGTTATTGGGACAGGTAATAGTTTTGAAGTTTTATTGCCGGTTGGTGAAGAAAAAAAGATTAATCAGACTGATGTAGAAAAAGACAAAACTGATTCTTTGAAAATATTGATTATGGACGATGAAGAACTTCTGCGAACAGTTGCTGCACGGGCTTGTAAAAATTTTGGATATAAGGTCGATGTTGCCAGCGATGGCGAGGAAGCCATCAGGCTTTATCAAAATTCTTTTAATGACGAGCATCCTTATGATGCAGTTATATTAGATATCATTGTTCCAAATGGTTTGGGAGGACAGGAGACTATAAAAAAATTATTAGATTTTGATCCCAATGTAAAGGCACTTGCTTGTAGCGGTTATCTTAATGATCCAATCATGGGTGATCCAGGAAAATTCGGATTCAAAGGTGTAATTGGAAAGCCTTTTAAATTTAATGATTTGAATGATGCCATAAAAAAAATCCTCAATAAGGAATAAATCAATGTTTAGCAGTCAGTCTGAAGTTACAAAAATAAAAAAATTACTAATCAACCATCCAGAAAAATCATTTCTCTCCCAAACTAATCTTGATAACTACTGGGAAAAATTTAATTATCTTAGCTGTCCTGATTATGCCAAAGCAATAATAGAATATAATAATTTTGTAGAACTATTAGGAAGCTTAGTTGATAAAATTGAATTTTACGATGGTGCTTATACCGGAATTGATTCTATATATATCAGAGATACATCTATCATAACCGCAAAAGGTGCTATTCTTCTTAATATGGGAAAAGCAGAAAGACTATCAGAACCTAACGCAGTAGGTGAATATTATAAGAAAATTGATATTCCTATTTTAGGTCAAGTCAATGGCGACGGTAAAGCAGAAGGCGGTGATATTGTCTGGCTGGACAACCAAACTTTAGTGATTGGGCAAGGATATAGAACCAATGAAGCCGGAATAAATCAGATTCGAGAGCTTACAAAAGATTTTGTTAAAGAATTAATTGTGGTGCCATTGCCTCATTGGGATGGACCGGCTGATGTTCTTCACCTAATGTCATTCATAAGCCCGATAGATCACAATCTTGCTTTGGTTTATTCAAGGTTGATGCCGGTTCCGTTCAGAGAATATCTTATTAATAGAGGGATCGAATTGGTCGAAGTTCCAGATGAAGAGTATGAATCGATGGGTTGTAATGTTCTTGCCGTTGCTCCTCGAATATGTGTAGCTCTTGAGGGAAATCCAATCACACATGGAAGACTTAAAGAAGCTGGGGCAGTGGTGCATCTTTATAAGGGGGATGAAATTTCACGCAAAGGTTCAGGTGGACCAACCTGTCTAACCCGACCTCTTTGGCGCTCCTAACTAATCATCTGTTTATAATTCCCTGTTGACCGGAGGGTGTGGGATGTAACTCATATCTTAAATTGTTCACCATCAGATAGGATTTTAATATTACCACCTAAAGTTATAAATTTCTCTGGAGAATTTGTATGAATAGGAACAATAACTTTTGGGTTAATTTTATTTATAAATATTTTCAATGATTCTACATCAGCATGACCACTGGTATGTATTTTAGAAAATTTCATCTTTTTGCTATCCGCATAATTCTTTAGCTTTTGCATACTTGGAGTATTTAAATAACCTTCCCACATTGAATAGATTAGAGATGCACCGTCAAGATTATCAATTTTTTTAAGATCCAGAAGAACCGAAGGTCGAATTACCATTACGATTTTATCGCAATTTCTAGCTATTTCATCTTTTGTTATTTTATAATGTTTGAATTTATATAGAAGTTTTTGATGTCCCTGTTCTGATATTCTTTTTGCAAGATAGTATGGATAATAAACTCTGATGTTTTTATAAATTTTGGATGGATAGGGAATTTTTGCATATTCTTTAGCTATATTAAGAACATGAGCAATATAAAAATCAATTACAAACAGCTTGTTAGTTCTTATAGATGCTTTATAAAAAGAAACAATTCTATCTATGTTCTGTGATGCAAAACAAACTAAAGTAATAGTATTATTTTTTTGAATGGTTTGCACAATTTCTTGCTCGATGTCAGCTTCTGTTTGCAATACTTTTGAAGGGCGGTCAATTGTAGTACCCTCCAAAAGAAGCAGGTCTATTTGATTCCCAATCTTTTTGAAATGCTTATTTAGAATTTTTGATTTTCTTCCATGTGTTCTAAAATCACCAGAATAAAGAATTCTCTTTTTGCCAACTTCTATTAAAAACATATATGAATCAAAGGCGGAATGATCTATAAGAAATGGGGTTATAGTGAAATCACCGACACAAAATGTTTTACCGCTCTCGAAATTTGTGCATGAATCAATCTTGACTTCACTGGGAGTAAACAGATAAGATAGATTTATAAATTCCTGAGATGCTTTGGAAATAAATATTGGAATATCATTATGTAAATTATTTAATAAGCCATAATGATCCATATGAGAATGAGAAATCAGAGCACCTTTTATTTTTTGGTCTAAATTGTCTTGCTTGAAAACACCCTGAATATTAGGAAGTGCGACCGTTGACTTTTTTAAGTTTTTGTCTGTCGATGGTAACTGTTCTCCGGCATCAATAATAATTCTGCTATTATTTGTTGAAAGCTCAATACAAGAACCACCGATCTCATGTGTCCCTCGATGGACTATAAGATTTATATCTTTGTTATTTGCTTCCACTCTTTTGAAACGTCAATCCCTTTGTATTTAGTGTCATCTGATTCTAAATCTATATTATTTGTTTCAAATAGACATAAATTGATTTCTAATTTTTTATTAAGATTATGAACAAGATTTAAGATTTCATCTCTTGTGTCACAAGGTTGATATGTTTTCTTGTCGAACCAGTTTTCCCAATATTTTTTATTGGCAGCAAGAATGAGCAATGGTTTTTCATTTATTATATTATTCCAATTAAAATCACTTATTTCTTTAGAATTATGATGAACTTTATTATTATTTAATTTTTCATTATTACATAAAATCAAATAATAGTAAATTATCAGTTCAAATATACCATACTCAGGTCTGTCACTATTTGATTTTGAATCTTTAGGCTTATATTTTAATTCACAGATAATAGGCTTGTCATCTATCTTCCCAATCAAGTCGATACATTTTTTTCTTGATTGATTTCGTAATTCAACGGGCAACTCTAAGTCAAGCCAATTGATATTTTTATCTTTTCCACTTGAAAAAGTTAGATGCGAAAATTTAGTATTAAAAATAGCCCTTTGGTAACCGGTCTCAGAATTACTTTTAAAATCTGAAAGATTTGGAGTTTTTGGATTGCAGTGAGAATCGGCAGTAATAAGAGAATTATCATTGAGAGTATCTTTCAGTTCCTCAAAAGATTTCTCTTTGAATTTAATATTTGATAATTCTTTTTTTGTTATTTCCCTAAATTGTTCAATTGATAGCATCTTTACCACCTTAATCATAAATTAATTTAGCGTATATATATACACGACAATGTTAGAAAACAACCATATTTATGTTGTGTCAGTTCTTGATTTTGATTTATCAAAATTGTAAACAGAACTTAAAAAAAACCCTCTCATATGAGAGGGTTAAATTTTTTCTGCACAAACCTATAATACATAGGTTGCGTAGCAACTTCAAAGTAACTTCGTTACCGTAGCAACAAAAAAGTAGCGTGCTACTTACCCATATACTTCGGCTTGGTTACATTTGCAAACGCCAACATTTTGTGTGCGGAATTTCCATGCACCAGCATCGGTCTTAACTGACTTTACAAATTTTACAAATTGGAAAGTTTCCTGACAAACCGGGCAGGACATCTGATGAGCCTTTTTCGATGATTTATCAGAGAAGCTCTGTTTCTTTGCCATGTGCGAATGCCTCCATTATTTCAATCTCTTCATTTTCATATTTAGCCAGCCTATCTTTAACAGCCAGCAATAACCGATTTGTTTCCATCAACAACACAAATTCTTTGTTGTTCATATATTGAGGCATTGCCTCGTCAAAACAATCGGATGCTTTGCGGTAATCTTTATTCCTTAACGCAAGCAAAGCCTCACAGTATGCTTTTTCTGCCTGATTAAACATCAGCTTTCTTTCCTTTCAGCATCTGTTCGGCCTCTTTAAGTCGCTTAACATAAGGGTCAACAAGATATCCGTCAAGCTTGAGATAATATATAATATATCCAGACAAAAGCAAGGCATCTTTATTCTTTTGAGTAAAAGCTGATTTCAAAGAATCATCTAAAACGGAAAGAATATGTTTTTTATCACCTGCTTTATCTTTGAAGAGATTTAGAGCTTTCTCTAAGTGGTTGTCGTACATGGTTATTGTGTTTAAGGCTGGATTTTTTACGGTTTCCCCATGTCGTTTTAAAATAACTTTTTTGGGTGTTTTTTCGGCAAGATTGTTCCAACGGTCAATTTCTGAAGCAAGTTTTCTTTTTTCAGGAGTGCTGATTTTATCTTTGGAAATTCCAAAACTGATATTTTCCAGAAGGTTGCCAATTCTGCCAATTTCAATATCTTTTAAAACACTTTTATCAAGCCATTGGTTGTGTTCAGCGAACCATTCGCCAATTGCTTCATTGATATTATGACCATCTGAAGACATGCGTGAAATATCATCCAGCCGATTGATTCCATCCAGAACTGATAACCGGTTTTGTTTGACTTTAACCACTCCGGCTAAAAATTCTTCGAGCAATCCCTCAAGAGATTTTAATGTAAAATATTCGCTCAATCAACAGTCTCCAAAAATGAGCTGGTTATGTTACGTGATTTAATAGTAGATTCTGAGCTGTCTGTCAAGTAATCTTCGAACAATCCAGCCAAACGATTAACCATCTGGTCAAGTTCACCTTTTGGTTCTTTTGGTTTTTCACATTGTGTTATAATTCCGGCTAATTTCAATTGTGCCAGTTTGACTAGTGTTTTATTGCGGTCAAGATGACTCAGTTTGCATATTTCTTCAAGTGTCCGATGTCCGTTGACCAGTGCCATAATATTCCATTCATCCGCTTTCATGTTGACATCGCGGTGCCGTCCGGCTTGAGAAGCAGTGATAGTGTAAACCATTTTAGTATCCGGAAGAGTTTCTTTGACCATGTTCTGCTCGTCGGCACGTCTTAGTCCTTCTAAAATTACATTTTCAACAGAAATATGTACTGTGATTTCCTCTTCGGTAGGGAACTGGTTTTCATAAAATTTAAAAGTTCCCGATGACCATGACAGTAGCGAATAGAGCAATTCTTCAATTTGATTTGTAATAACATTTTCCAAATCAGAACGGTCAATAGTTTTATTATTGATTAATATTTCCCCGAGCCGTTTACTATTTTCTGCTTCTGCCTGATTTTTGATTGCTTCGGCTAACTGCTCGGAAGTAATAATTTCTTTTTCTCTGAGCAGAGATCCGATATGAAATGTTTGACGGGGACCGTATCCATAAGTGATATCACCGTCTTTGAAATAAATCATGACGATTGATTCATCTTTTTGAATTCCCAGCGTTCCTGATTTTCGGCTTGAAGCGATTAGCTGGAAAATTTCCGGCAGAGTAAACTGCTCAATATTTCCCTGTAAATCGAGTTCCATCATAATTCCCTTTATATTTTTACATCGGAAGTTTGAACTTCCATTATTTTTTCAGCGGTCGTTAGTTGTTATACGGCAATAACCTATGGAACGTTCAAATTAAACAAGACATAAACGCTATAACTTATAACAAGTTACACACCGTATGATTTGATAGAATAATAGTATAATTGTCAAATTGAGTCAAGAAAGAATTATTTTATTAAATATGAATTATTTCACAAAGATGTTACCGAAAGAGGACACTGAAGAACAGAGAGACTTTTTCAACAAGTCGCAAACGGCTGGCTACTAATTCTGTTAGCTGATTGTTTTTACATGGAATATCTGTAAATAAGCGGTTGACTTAAACCGTATTAGCCCTTTTATTTCTGTCTAAATTATAATTAGAAACGTATAGCTTATAAGGATTTAAATACATAATGGAACCGAAAAAAACTCCTTTTTATCAAAAACATGTTGATGCTGGCGCCAAAATGGTGGAATTTGCCGGATATATGATGCCTATTCAGTTTAAAGGTATCACAAGTGAACATCTTGCTGTTAGAGAAAATGTTGGCCTGTTTGATTTGACTCATATGGGAGAATTTTTAGTAACTGGCAATGATGCTCTTGATTTTATGCAAAAAGTAACAACCAACAATGTTAAAGCATTAAAAGTTGGGGATATTCAATATTCCTGTATGACCAAGGAAGATGGTGGATTTGTTGATGACTTACTGGTCTATAACAGACCAGAAGGGTATTTTTTGGTAGTCAACGCTTCCAATTTAGAAAAAGATTACAACTGGTTACAAAGCCATCTTTTTGGCGATGTTACTCTTACAGATAATTCCGACAACATCGCTTTGCTGGCTATTCAAGGACCGAATGCTATAAAAGTTATGGCGGAATTGACTGATTATGATCTGGATAATATGAGATATTATACTTCGGCTAAGCATAGGGTCGGTGGGGAAGATGTTTTATTCTCTCGTACAGGTTATACCGGTGAAGACGGTTTTGAGATTTATATGTCTTATGATAAAGCAGAAAATCTTTGGAAGGCAGTTAATGATTCAGGGGCAAAACATGGAATGGAACAAATAGGTCTTGGTGCTCGTGATTCTTTAAGACTGGAAATGAAAATGGCTCTTTACGGAAATGATATGGATGAAACCATTAATCCAATCGAAGCCGGACTAAGTTGGATTGTGAATCTAGACAAAGAATTCATAGGAAAAGATGTTATTGCAAAAGTAAAAGCCGAGAAGCCCTCGCGGAGATTGGTTTGTCTTGAACTTGAAGGACGGGCTTTCCCTCGTCATGGTTACAATATCTATGTAGATAATGAAAAAGTTGGGCATGTTACATCGGGGACTTTTTCTCCGTCCTTAAAAAAACCGATAGCACTTGGTTATGTACCTCGCTCTCATTCCAAATCCGGTTCATTAGTTGAAGTTGAGATTCGTGGTAAAAGGTTTCCGGCTACGGTTGTTAAACCTCCTTTTTATAAAGACGCATCACATAAATAATTTATTATGAAGATAGACTTATTTCTTACCAATATATCATTTAATAAAACTAATCTTGAGAACAAGGTTGTTGTTGTAATTGATGTCCTTCGTTCTTCAACCTCAATTTGTGCTGCTCTCAAAGCAAATGCAAAGGGTGTTATTCCTGTTGCAGGTCCCGGGGAAGCGGGTGATTTGTGGAACAAACTTGGTAATAGTGCAATTTTAGCAGGTGAGCAAGGTGGAGTGAAAATTGAAAATTTCCAATTAGGCAATTCTCCTTTGGAATTTACCCCTGAAACTGTTGGAGATAAATTTGTCATTATGACAACAACCAATGGGACAGAGCCATTTGTTAAAGCGGCAAAAGCATCGGCTGTTCTCTCTTGTGGTATGGTTAATATATCTGAAGTTGCACAAAAAATAAATGAAACTGACAAGGATGTTATTATAATTTGTTCCGGCAAGGAAGGTCAGTTTTCTATTGAAGATACTCTTTGCGGAGGTCTTCTTGAAAATTTATTAATTAAAGAATTTCAAAGAGATTTGAAATTGAACGATGCCGGCAATCTGGCGTTATTGCTATACAATAACAATAAGGACATAATTAGGCAAACAATTGAACAGAGTGAACATGGCAGGTATTTGCAATCTATTGGTTTTGCGGAGGATATCGATATAGCTTGCCAGATGAATTCAATTCCGGTATTGCCAATTTTAAAAGATGGTCGATTAGTATTACAAAAATAATAAAATTCTATGCTATATTAATGAACAGCAACTTTTTCAATCGGAGTTAGTATAAAAGAAATGAAAAAACTTATATCAATATTTTTATTCTGTATTTTAGTAAGTTCTTCGGTGACAGCCGCAAACGGGACAAAATGTGAGTTGGCTTTATATCAAAAAGATAGGACAAGCCAAGAAGATGTTCTTTTATATTCTGACACTTTGGAATTTATTGAAGGTATTAACAAAACTGGTTTTTTTGTGGCTATATCAACAGATATCGAATTTACCCATCTTGATTCTGAAAATGTAGATTTTGTTGTTCATGTGGTAACATCTCGACCTGATGTAAATAATTATTCAAAGTCATTCAAATCCGAATACGAACTTCCAGCTCGAATCGATAATATTCGGGGGAAAAACGGAGCAGAATATTTATTTACAATTACGCCTATTAAATTTATCAGCATTGATACTTCTTTTTGCGGTTACATCCACAACGAACCAGGATTTTTTAAAATAAAACCATCGGCACATTTTAACTACCATTTTCTCAAAAATTCGTATGGAGAGTTTTATTGGACATTAGCTAAAGGTATCCTTGAAGAAAACTACGATGAAATGAATGAACTGTTTAATTTCAATTTACCAGGTAAATATGAAATTTATCTTACTCCTTGCCCTCTTTACTCTGTTATTTGGGATAAACGATTTGGCATTATGGTTGACCCGACCAAAAACACCGCTTATGCCGTCTTCGGTGCCAACTTAAATACCCTTGATATTTTTCTTTCAGGGCATTCTTTGATTTTAAAAAACTATGGTTACGCACCTTCATTTATAACGGAAGGTTTGGGGAATTTTCTCTCTTTTGCTGTTTTTGATATGAAAAATATTGTGAAAGAGAATAAAAATATTCCTCTGAAAGATTTGTTAAATACCTACGATTATTTGAACGCTGATCCTTATTTAGCTGATAGAATTTCTGCGTCTTTTATAAGGTATTTGGTTAGAGAATATAAGATTGATAAAATATCGCTCTTATATAAAGCCAGCGATGATTTGAACCAAATATCATCAATGGAAGAAATTTATGGTAAATCAGTTGAGGAATTAGAGCAAGAGTGGCTTAATTATGTTGATACTTTAACCTTTTTAAAACCTCGCTTACTAAAACATACTCAATTGGCTGATGCCTTGTTTAGATATGATAAATCAATTGAATACGCTCAAGCATTATTAAATATTTCAGAATCACGGGTTGATTCTATGATAGCTTTTGATTTGTTAAAAACCGGATATTTTAATTCAGGTGATTATTACAATGCTCTTGAAATCCAAAAAAAAGTTCAATTAATTATTGATAATTCTATTGGTAGAATGAATATGGGAATTTATAATTTAATGAACGGTAATTATCAGGATGCTTTGTCAGAATTGTTGACATCAAAAGAACTTGATACAACTAATACTGTAGCTGAATTCAATATTGCTTTATGTTACTTACTTATGAAAGATTCAACTCAGGCAAAAGAAAAATTCCAGAAGATTATTACTAACAACAAAGAACACTCACCTGTTGCGGAAAGTAGAATTATGCTTGGAAAAATTCTTATTCATTCCAATGATAAAAATACCCAAGCAAAAGCTATGACATATTTTTCCGAAGCAATAACTATTCTTGAAAACAGATTATCCTCCCAACCGTCATCGGTCAATCTTCATGTTTGGCTTGGTTCCGCATATCTGGGATTGGGTGATACTGATAATGCTTATACTTATTTAATTTCTGCCGCTACTCTGGAAAAAAGACCTTTCTATCTTGGTCTGATTTATCTGGAGACGGGGAAAGTTGTTGATATGTTAAATGATCATGATGCCGCTAAACAATACTATAATCAAGTGATTGCAATACCATCGACAGCATACCAACAGGAAGAAGCAAGAATATTAATTGAGAAACCATATAAGCAATAATTTTTAAATTATGTTAAATTTTTTAAATTCCACAATTCTTTTTGCTGCTGCCGCCGCCCTAATTCCGCTTATCATACATTTGTTTTCCAAGCGACGCTTGAAAAAAATTGAGTTTTCATCAATAAAATATCTTAAGCAGATGCAACGTCGTCAGGTTCGTCGTTTAAAAATTAAGCAACTTCTGTTATTGTTTCTCAGGATGCTAATTATTTTGATTGCTGTTTTAGCATTTGCAAGACCGACTACGGAAAATTCGGGAATTGGTTCACATGCATCTACGTCGGCTATAATTCTTTTTGATAATTCAGCCTCGATGGACAGGTATATTGCCGACGGGAATCTTTTTGGTCAAGCCCAAAAACGCTGTGAAGAACTTCTCGGCTCGTTTGGTGAGGCTGATGAAATCTGCCTACTTCCCTTGATATTAGATGCTAACAGCATCCCACCGGCTTTTGTTTCTGCTTCTACTGCCAAAGAATACCTTGGAAATATAGAAATCGCTTACCGTAAATCAAATATCCAATCATCTTATGAATATGGTTTATCACTATTAGAAAAAGCTCATAATCTTAACAAAGAAATATTCATAATTTCTGATAATCAAAAAAATCTTTTGCCTGCTGAAAAAATTGTACTCAACAATGAGTATCGCAATTATTTTATTGAACTACCTATTGAAAATAATAATAATATTGCTATAACATCGGTTGATTTCGGCGGTCAACTTATAATGCCAGGACATGATTTTGAAATCAACGCTGTTATAAAAAATTTCGGAGTGGAAAATCAGAAAAACATAATAGCTTCACTCTTTATTGATGGCAACAGAATTTCACAAAGAGCTTTGGAAATAAAAGGCGAAGAAGAAACCACTATAACATTTTCTAAATCAGTTTCTAGTACTGGTTTTCATGAAGGGTATATTGAAATATCAGATGACTTATTTATAAGTGATAACAAATTTTATTTTAGTTTGAGTATCCCTGAAGAATTCAATCTACTTATAATTAACGGTGATGTTTCAGGATCATTGTTGAAATTGGCGTTATCACCCGATGAATCATTAAATAAATATTGGTCAGTAAAGGAAGTTAATCCTGATAATTTAGCCGGAATTAATTTCTTTGATTACGATGTGATTTTTCTTGCTTCTGTTCCCAAATTAAACAAAACATACGTCAATCGATTAAAAACATTTGTTACTTCGGGGAAATCACTTTTTGTAAGCTATGGTGCTGATACAGATATTGACAATTTTAACAGCCAATGGTCTCAGTTAACATCGGTCATCTTTGATAAAAAGCATAAAACGGATTTTTCAAGGGCGGGCTATTATACGCTTCTTTCGATTGATTATAGTCATCCAATTTTTTCTGTATATAATTTTGAAAACAACACACCCCCTGAAATAAAATTCTACACTCTACCCGAAATGCATATAGACGGTAACGGACAAGCTCTAATGTCTTTCACCGGCAAACATCCTGCTCTGATTGAATCTTCTTATGGCAAAGGGAAAATTATAACCTTTACCGGTCTTATGCTTCCCGAATATTCCGATATAGCTTCTCATTCATTTTTTGTGCCATTAGTATCAAGAATTGCTGAATATTTAGCCAGTGATCTTTCCAGTTATGATTTGAACCTTCAGCCCGGTAATAGAATTACCAGATCATTATCTTTGAAAGGTGCTATCAATACACCAGTGGACATGTTGACTCCTGATAGTCTGATATATAAAATTTCCCCCCATGAATCAAAAGGTGCTTTGCTTCTTAATGCACAACCGGTTAATTTACCTGGCGTTTATCATGTAAACTATCTCGGTCGTGAAATTGATCGTTTCGCACTGAACACTGCTAAAGGCGAATCAGACTTGAATTACGTAGATAAAGAACAATTTGCAACTGCTTTGAATATTGATTCGTATGATAATATTCCTTTTGAAAATGATATTGCTACAATACTGTCTGAATTGAGATATGGCAAAGAATTATGGCAGATATTTCTTTGGCTGGTAGTTATATTGGTTATTGTTGAAATATTTATTTCTCGAACTTCGGAGAAGGAAATGTCGTGACGCTTCTTGCCGCACAAAGAATTTCAAAAAAATTTGATGACCAAATTATTATCAGCGATGTTTCGTTTACTATTTCAAATCAGGAAAAAATAGGTCTTACTGGAAAAAACGGAAGTGGAAAAACAACACTTTTTGAAATGATTAGTGGTCAATTGGAGACGGACAGCGGGGATATCAGTTATTCTAAGACCTGTAAAATTGATTACATCACTCAGGAAAAAACCGAACATCTTGATAAAACTTTGTATCAATTTACATCTACGGCAAGAACTGATTTGCTTGATATGCGGCAGGAAATAAATGAGTTAGAACATTATTTGCAGTATTCTCCCAATGATTCAAAGGCAGTTGAAAAATTAGGCGTTTTACATGCCAAGTTTGAGAATAGTGGCGGTTTTTCATTTGAGAATGAATTGGTGCATATTCTTGAGGGTTTGGGATTTCCAAGAGCAAGGCATGATGAACCAATCAAAAATTTTTCAGGAGGTGAAAAAAATAGAGCAGGGTTGGCTCTTGCTTTGGCTGGGAACGGTACTCTTTTGCTTCTGGATGAGCCTACCAATCACCTTGATATTGAATCGACCCAATGGCTTGAAGAATATCTTAGTAAAATCAATAAGAGTTATATCATTATTTCCCATGATCGTACATTCTTAAATAATACAGTTAATAAAGTTTGGGAAATAAGTTTTGCCAAAATTGATAATTACGTTGGAAACTTTGAGAAATATCTCGATGAAAGACAAAAACGTCTGGAATTACAGGAACATCATTATAAACATCAACAAGCAGAAATTAAAAAGATTGAAGATTTTATCCAACGCAATATGGCAGGACAAAAAACAAAACAAGCTCAATCAAAATTAAAATATTTGGCTCGTATCAAAAGAATTCAACCTGTAAAACATGATAGTAAACAAGCTAATATAAAAATGGAATCTTCCGGGCGTTCTTATGCCCATGTTTTATCTCTCGGTCAAGTTAGTTTAGGCTATGGTTCTGTTCCGATTGTTAATGATGTTAGTATTGATATTTACAGAGGAGATAAGATTGGATTGATTGGGAAAAATGGTTCCGGTAAAACCACTATTCTTAAATCAATAATTGGTGAAATTACTCCTATTAACGGAGAAATTAAATTGGGCTCTAATGTTGAAGTTGCTTATTTTGATCAGGAATTGTCAGATTTAAATAATAAATCAACGGTAATAGATTCTGTTTGGGAATTAGATCCTATTGTTGAAAGTGGAAAAATTCGTTCTTTTTTGGCTCGTTTCGGGTTTTATGGTGAAGATGCTTTTAAGCCGGTTCAATCACTATCGGGTGGTGAGAAAACAAAATTATCATTGGCGCGGCTTCTTTATTACCCTGCTAATTTTATTATTTTTGATGAACCAACTAATCATCTTGATATAGATTCCAGAAATATTCTTGAAAAAGCTCTTGTAGAATATGATGGTTCTGCACTGATTGTAAGTCATGACCGATATTTTCTTGATAAGGTAGTAACTAAAATATTACACTTAAGCAATTCATTTATTAAATCTTATCCCGGAAATTATTCTTATTTTAAAGAACGAACCGAAAACTTGCACATTGATACAGTTAAAGTTAAAGATGAATCAAAAAAGGAAGCCTATTTAGAATTTAAAGAAAAATCAAAACAGAAATCATATCTCAAAAGAAACATTCAACAGACAAAAGATAAAATAGAACAACTCGAACGAGAGTTAGAAATTATAATCGATGAACTAAATAACAAAATAGAACAGAACAACTGGGAAAAATTACACAAAGCTACCGACAAAAAAAACGAACTCGAAGATAACATTATTAAATTATATCATGAATTGGAAAAATTGGAAGAGATAAATCTTGACTAAAATTTTGTGCATATCCGGCTCACCGGTCGATGGTTCATCGACTGATTTTATTCTAAGAGAACTTTCCCGTCAAATTTCCAATAAATTTAATACTAATAAAACTTCTATTGAGTTTATTAAATTGAGTGAATTAAAATTATATTCCTGTATCGCTTGCGGTAAAATTCCTGAAAAGAATTTTTGTATTTACGATGATGATATTAGTCCAATTTATAATAAAATTATCGAATGTGATTGTTTTCTATTTGGGTCACCTATCTATTTTGATTCTGTCTCCGCTCAGGCAAAAACATTAATCGACCGTTGTAATTGTATGCGTCCTCCTGACTATGAGAATCAAACTCCTAATCATGATTTCATGAAAATACTTACTAAAAAACGTCCCGGTGCAATTATCCTAGTAGGTGGAGAAAAAGCCTGGTTTGAGGGAGCACGTCGAACAATTGCCGGTTTTTTTAAGTGGATTGAAGTTATCAATGAAGGGTTGATAACATACGGATCCCATGATTTTAAAAAAAAAGGGGATGCAGTTAATGATTTACACGTTTTAAGAAATATCAATAATTTAGCTGAACATCTTTATGAGAAAATATTGAATGATGAAAAAGTCTGATAATACAATTGAATATTACAATAAACGAGCATCTGAATATGAACAAATATATTATCGGGAAGTTCCGGAACGGCGGAAAGAGATTGACGATGAGGTTTTTCGTTTAAAAGAAATTGCAAAGAATAAAACCGTTCTTGATGCGCCCTGTGGAACCGGATACTGGACTCAATTTTTATCAGAAACTGCTCATGAGATATATGCGGCTGATATATCAGGTGAAATGATTAACGAAGCTAAAAAGAAAAAATATATTACTCCTGTAAATTTTGTAAAATCTGATTTACTTAAACTTCCGTTTAAAAATAATTCCTTTGACCTTTTTGTGCTCGGTTTTTGGTTTTCACATCATCCCAAACAGGATTATGATTCACTTTTTCAATTATTTAATTATATTACAAAGCCGGATGGGAAAATATGGTTGATTGATAATAATTATCCAGCCGAAGGTCCCAAACAAGAATCAGTGGCAATCGATAAATTTGGGAACAATTACAAATTTCGATATCTGGATAATGGAAATAAATTTACTATCTTAAAAAACTATTTCACCAAAAATGAACTGGAATCTATATTTTCTCATCATTTTAAGATTGAAAGATTGACTTATAATACATATTATTGGGCAACAGTCCTTTCCCATAAGTAGTTGTAATGCATTGCGATAGCCCCCGTTGTCAGGTTGAGCATAAAAAAATCTCAGATGAATTGGCATAACAGCTTGCCCAAAGGTTAAAATTTATTATATTAGTCGGCTCTGGTTCCGATAAATAATTGGAACCAAGTTTTGTTATGTATGTTATATATGTAGAGTTTAAATATTTTTAAAGAGGTTTAAAGTGAAAGCTGGAATTCATCCGAAATATAATGAGTTGGAAGTTAAGTGTGCCTGTGGTGCAACTTTTAAAACTCGTTCAACCAGTAAAGAGATCAATGTTGAAATATGTTCCAACTGCCATCCATTTTTTACCGGCAAACAAAAACTGATTGATACAGCCGGTAGAGTTGAACGTTTCCGCCAGAAATACTCAAAAGTACTGGATAAAAAGAAAAAATAATTATATTTTTTCTCAAAAATATTACAGATAATACGTATTATATTAAAT
>QNAD01000004.1 GCA_003641345.1 Candidatus Zixiibacteriota bacterium
ATTTTTCTTTTCTGTTTTATATGAAGCAATCACATTAACCAAAGGAAGTTCTGTTTTTGAATAAGGGTCAAAAAAAGAAAAATATTGAGAGTCTATTTGGATATTCAATGAATCAAAAAATTCATAAAAATAATTACGACAATTTTTTGATTCTTCACTGCCCGGGACACGAGGCCCAAAATCGACTTGTTTCTCGAGATACGCAAAAGAACGATCAGCATTAAATTTTGGCGCTTCAATTTTTTGAGCTGAACAATTCGTTAATACAATCACACAAATTAATGTGAAAAATAAGTGTCGTTTATTTCGCATAGTATAAAAAAAATATAATTTGAATCATAGTCAACCAATTTTTAAAAACGAATTTCAGTCCATATTTTAACTTCACGGACATGAGTGACTGTACTGCGTTGACGATCATTAGTATCCTGCCAACGAAGCTTGATACCTCCTCTTATTTTCGAGGAGAATTGATAAGATATTTCAGGAGCGACACTTAGGTCAGACTTATCACTTGAAGAGATAAAGTCATCCTTACTCGCCTGCCTTGTTTGACCGAGAGTAGAACTATATTTTACATTTAAGGTTATATGAGCAGTTGATTTAAATTTAAATTTTCCGAAAAGAGGAATCGAAATTCCACCGGGGGAAGTAAAACTATACTTAGCACTGGTAGCTATCTTTTTTTGAGTAGATTTTGTTTCTGACCTAAAATCACCATTGGTTTGATTATATTTAAAGCTGTTATCTTTGCTTATAGTGTACGAACCAGAGACAGACAAAGATCTAATCAATTTTAGATTTAATGATATAAGCGGATTAAAACTAACTTTTTCAGAAAAATCTACCCTGTATCCATCGTCAATATTAAGACGTTCTTTCTCACTTCTTGTAAATCCAGTTTTAGGGGAAAAAATATCAATAAGTTTGTTAACAATCGGTTTCAATATGGGCAAGGTATTGAATTTTTGAATCCTGATTGTTAAATCAGGCCAGCTTCTTGAAATATTTTCAAATCGTTGACCAACTGAGACTAAATCTTTTGAGGTCGATTCTTTTATTCTTACATCAGTTCTTAATCCACCCAAGAAAGTAAATCCTGAAGATAAACTATAAGCTTCCGATTCACTTGATTGCGGATTCCTGTTTTGATTAACAGATTTAAGGTCACCTGGTTCACGGGTAAATCCGAGACGATATTTCCAACCAGGTCTAACTGTTATTCCCGGAATAGAGTTTTTAAAAGACACATCATATTTGTATTTTACCGGATTTATCCAACCGGTTAAAAATCTAAAAACTGATAAAACCGGATCATAAAACGGTTTGCCATCTTTTTTAACTTCATTGGAACTTCTGGTTCCTCTCCCTGAACCACCCCGAAATCTCCTAGTACCACTACTTGATGATTGGCTGCCAAACAGAGACATATGATTAAAAGTTCCGCTTGCTCCCATCGACCTATTTAAGGCTGAGCGATAAGCCTCATATGTCTTGTCGTAATCTTCGGTATATGACGATGAAAAACTGAAAGTGGCTGATAAAAAAGTTAATAATTTCGGGTCATAATTAGCGCTAAAATTATGTTGGAATCTGGTTTCAATCCCAAGTTTTGGATTGCTAAATGAAAGCACAAGCATATTTGGATCTAAACTACTCAAATCACGAACTGTCCTATAACGGAAAGAAAGATTCAAATTCTGAAATAATGGATAAGTCAAATCGAGATTACCGTTAAAATTCCTTTTAAAACTGGTTGTTCTTCTCAAATCTTTATTATCGGTAATCGTTAAATTTCTCTCAAAATTACCTGACACAGAAAACTTGCTTGGGTAAAGACCAAGTTCGGACTCCGATGCTTTTTTTAGAATTGGTATTGATTTTGCCCAAAAGAATATAGGTACTTTTGGAGGTTTTTTAACACCAAAATCAAAGCCCGACTTTATACTGACATTTTCACTAAATTGATACGGAGTTAAAACATCGGTTTTTTTTGAGAGACGATAAGAAAACGATGTGCCTATCAACCGATTCAGTATTAATGTAAATAACGGATTTTTACCCTTATGGTTAAAAGAAACGCCGGAAAGACTTATTGATTGAGAAGTACTAATAGATTGCTCTTGCTGACGAATCTCTTCCGGTAAAAGGATATCAGTGCCATTTCTAAGCAATGGAATCAAAGTTCTCTTTGAATAAGAATATCGCAAAGGTAATTTAGCACCCCATGACCGAGGTAAAAACTTATCAATACTTAATGAGAATCCATAAGACATAGATTTTTCAGTTTTACCACTTCCCAAATTTTGGTCAGAGCCACCACGAGTTGCCGCAGAAATACCCCTGAAATATGGGTCTTTGTCTTGATAACTGAAATTATATTGAAACAAATCTGCAACAGAGCCTTGAGTTGATATTCTCATAGCAGTACCAACATCTCTCCTGACATCCGTTACTCGTAATTCGTCAAGCCAAATTTCCCCTGATACATCGCCGGTATCAACTCCAAATAATCCTTCTTTTATATTTACTACTCCAACACCAAAAAAACGGATCTCATTTAAATTGGGATTTCCTACAATCCTATATTTACCTGAACTTACATCCAGATTATTAAGCTTTTCTCCCGTTCGAAAGACTGAATCTTTAATCTTAGACAGCTCCGAAAAATCCATTTCTACATAATTTATTTCTTCCCAATTAGAAGCTTGCTGTAAGACAACTTTATGTTCGTAATAATTATCTAAATTACTTCCAACCCTAAAGAAAAACTGCACCGAGTCAGCTGATTCTGATAATTTTGGAACATTCACATACATTTTCATTTTTTTATATCCGGAATACTGATCAATTTGCAGAAGTTCTTTAGTAACAAGAGCAGTATCAAGATATTGCAATGAATCAAATTTTAGAAGTAATCCTCGTTGAGGTTCTTCGTAATCATTAACAGGATCTCTGTATGCCTCAACACCGGGAGGTGCCGAAAAAGTACCATCCTCTGAACTGATTGTGGCAACTGTCATTCTGGAATTATAATTAGATAATTCATCGAAGATTACAGTATCCTGCCAATTTGATTGAACAAAATACCATGCAGCTATTTCAGCTTCAAGAGGATCATTTTGCGTTGAGTCAGCTTCGAACCAGACTCTAACATGAGTTATCTGTTCCCAGTCCGGCTCAATATTAGTATCCATCAAGGTATCAGTTAATTCCGGTTCTCTAATAGGTATGCGATATGTCATCCATCCGTTACGCTCTGACTCAATTACCGCAAATTCACTGCTCTCAAGATCAACTTCATATGAATAATACGAATTAATAGTATTCATTCCATTATCAGAAAGTGCTTCTTCATCAGGAGAACCAATAGCTGACCCATCACGGATATTTCCTTCCGTGCCGTTAAGCCAGCGATATCTAAAATCTGCTACTTCCCATAAAGGTGAATTTTCGTCATTGAGCATCGCACATGAATCAGATGGCAAGGGACATTTACCATCTCCCAAATAATACCAATTATCTCCCCCCGGGTCAGGATTTGTATCTGGATCATACCCATTTCCAAATTCATCAACTTCCATTGAATCCGGCAAGCCATCCAGCCCAACATCTTCATTAAATTCTACAGTAGCATTTTCAAAATTCGATCCACTTCCGTCATAATCATAACCATCTTCAGTAAAAGCATTATTCAGATGTTCTTTGTATATGTCTATATCTTCATTTATTTTCCCAAAATCAAAATGAATTTTACCTTTAGCATCATCACTAAATCGTGCCCTAAATTCAAACAGCTGAACTCTTTGAGCATCAACACGCGAATTAAAATAACGAGTCACACCTGCAAACGATGGAACCAGCGAGGTATCATAGCTCACAATTGTATCTACCCCGCTAAAAAGAGTATCTTCTGTAATATTTATATTGTCCGGATCAAAAATAAATCTAAGTGTATTGATAACGCCACTTTCGCCTGTTCCCGCTTCTCTATCAAATACATCTTCCAGAGCTACGATTTCCCCTCCGAGAATCGGCCTATGCCATTTTAAATTACCCCGATTAAAAGTAATACTATCACCTGATAACGCAGCATCTTCCTCTTTTAGAGTAATTTGATAAGGCTTTGAAGAAATATGCCAATTAGTGCGCGTCATTCCCAAGGAAAGTTGGTCAAGAGCGGCTTCAAAATCATCAACATATGCAACATCATTAACATTAGGGTTTGGATGTGACTGGGCAAATTCTCCCGAAATTTGGAAATTTGATGGCACTTCGGTTTCGACCAAAGGGATTGAATTAGCTAAAGTGGTCAGGAAGTTTGGTTGAAATTTTGCTGTAGCATCAAAATCAAGAACAACCATAGTTGCAGTCTCCTGTCCAACTTTTGGTTTTCTATCTTGAGCCTTATCTGATTTATATAATGCTGTAGAGCCAAATGAAATATCATCAGTTAATCTATATTGAGCTCTGGCACCCAACAAGGTTTTTTTCTGAACAGATAAAAATGGAGAATATTCAAAGTCGATTGAGATGTCAGCATTCGGGTCCAGTGCTTCATGGGACAAAAGAGTAATCTGCCCAAAATCATATTGAATTCGATAATCTTTATCCTTCTGCAATTGGCGGCCATTGACCATAACCCGTTCTGAATTTTCAATAATATTAGCTTGATTCAAGCTTATAATTGAACTTCGGGACTTAGTCGAAAGTTGTAAATAATATTTACTTTGACTGGCAAACTGTTGGCTGGTTGTAATGGTATTGTATAACTCAGGAACTTTTTCTTGTAATTGCTGAGTAGATTTACCGGTTGATGAAACAAATGTCGTATCTGAATTGAACGGTTCACGATCAGGGAAAATTATAAGTCCCCAGTCGGCTCTGAAAACTTCAGAACGATCATCAAGTATGCCATCTGGAACTTTTGTATTACTTGTATTATATTGATCTAACCCATAGATTTCTATAAACTTCATCTCTTTATTATTCAAAGTTTGGAAATCAGGCTTTTCGGTAGTTGTTCTCTCTACTCCGTTATCACCTTTGAATATTTTCAAATCAATATCATCAACGCTGACTCCTCTCGGAATCTGGTAGCAGTTTCTCCACATAAGACTCCATGATCTTTTCTGTGGAGTATTTTCACCACTCGCAAGAACTAATATTTTCAAATAAAGAGAATCTGTATTTTCCTGAGAGACGTCACCTATCTTAACCAACTGTCCGTTTGGTTTTTCTATCTCCATATAAAAACCAAATGTTTTACTGGAAGTACGAGAAGATTTAAAAACTATATATGGAATGTCAGTTTTATCTTTAAATTCATATGAATACTGGTCAGGAGAAACGATTTGAACTCTAATGCGTGGCTGTTCTCCAAGATAAAATGACTGTCTGTTAGGATGAGTTGGATCAGGAAATAGCTGAGCTGGGTCTGCTTCAATATAATCTTCCGTATCCATACTACGTGAAGTAACCTGTTCATATACAATCAACCTAACAATGGAATCGCCTTTTTGATATGGATCCGGCATCCCCAAAATTGTAGAATCAGAGTAAGCCAAATCAAATATTCTGTTTCTGGTAAATTCATAATCACGGATATAATCCGCCCCTTCTTCACCTGTTGGAGTATATATTTTTCGTTCTGATGATCCTTTCTCCTGTGAGGCAATAGTTGTTAAAGTCAGATCACCTATCTGGGCTTCTGCTTTTAAACCAAAAAGTCCTTGAATCTTTTGATTATATCCAACAAATCTGGTGTTTGGGATGCTAAGATTAGTATTACCAGCTTCAACAGATTTTAAAATATCATCATCATCCCCCTTATATCTTATTTGTAATCTATTTGATAAGGGTATATCTGTCTGAGAATCCTGAGCAACTTTTACTGTTATTTTACTGCCTATGGTACCTGTAATTTCAAAGCGAGAGACTTGTTCCATATTCAACGATGGAAATTTACTCTGCCTGAAAGTATCCGTTTGAGAAGCATCAGTCCATCGCGAACGTCCTGAGAAAGAGATTCTCCTGTATCCGGAGACCTGAAGCCCCGCACCACCTTCACCAAAAATTTTATCAAAACGTTTTGGTAAATCAACATTAAACCCTAATCCGCCTCTCCGTTTTTTACGGCTTGGGTCTGAGAATGCTAAACTAAAAATATTGCCAAAATATTCGTCATCGTTAGCTTGAAAACGATGAAGCATATACTTGTCAGCATCGACTGAAACTGGTATAAAATTTTGCTTGTATTTCCCCCGCACATAATATGATGTTTCAAAACGATGAGAGTTACTCTCAAAATCGGATGAAGCATGTCTTGGAGTTCTTTTGAGTTTTCTTGATAACAACGGATAAGATTTTGGTTGCAAGGCTACCGAAAGGCGGTCCGGTTTTTCTTCAAATGGAGATATAATAAAAGGATATGGCTCAAGGGTAGCTTGAAAACCAATAATGGCATTAATTGACGTACTGCAACTAATAATAATAATTAGCGATAACAGTAAGAAGCGAAGATGTTGTAATAATCTTTTGTACACTATAAATTCATCTTTTTAAACAATTTAGTTCTATAACTAATATACTATAGGCTTACTCCTCAATTAAAATTTACCAATCTTTACAATTTCTTCTTCCAATAATACACCAAATTTTTCTTTAACTTTCACCTTTATTCTTTCGGCTAAAGTTAAAATATCATTAGATGTAGCCTTCCCTGTATTGATAATAATATTGGCATGTTTTTCCGAAATTTCAGCACCGCCATATTTCATGTTTTTCGCTCCAATATCCTCTAATAATTTACCAGCGGCAAGTTTTCCATGTGGTTGCGTATTATCAGGAATATTCTTAAAAAAACAACCGGCACTACATTGATCATAAGGAAGTTTTTCATGTCTAACAGATAAAGTTTCATCAATTTTTGATTGAATTGCTTTTTTGTCCCCTTTTTCAAGTTGAAATATAATTTGAGTAATTATATCACCTGTTTTTTTAAAGACAGAGTCTCTATATCCAAAATCTGCTTCTGAGTGAGATATATTTTTAATCTCACCATTTTTATCAATTACAGTAACAGATTCAACAATATTACCAATCTCTCCTCCGTAAGCACCAGCATTGCCATAGACTGCTCCCCCCACAGAACCTACAATTCCGGCGGCAAATTCAAGACCTGTAAGGCTGTTTTTTGAGCTGAAAATAATCAAATCTTCCAAATTTTCTCCGGCTCCGCAAATTATTTTGGACTTTTCAAAAATTTCCATCCCTTTAATATCCATCTTGATTATTAATCCATCAAAACCACTATCGGAGATAAGAACATTAGTTCCACCGCCCAATATTACATAAGGGATGTTTAAATTTTTCGTTTTTTTCAGAGTATCTGATAATTCTTCAATTGTAGTAACAGAAATAAATAAAGTAGCTTTACCGCCTGTTTTATAACTTGAAAACTGGGCTAAATCTTTATTGAATTCCAATAAGTCACCAAAAATTTCAGTAAGTTTATCAGTTTTTAATTCAGTCATATCTTTATTATCAGCATTCAATTTCATTGATATAATATAGTATTTAATACCCTATTGACAAGGCAAATCACGGATTTGCCTGTTAATAATTTATTATCACACATTGATTTATACAATAATCAGAAAATTGGGTTCATTAAATAATTAGTTACTTATTTTTCTGGTTCAGATTCCTCGTCAGCCCCTTTTTCAGCATCTTTTGACTCGGGTTCATCCGCTTTTTTACTTTCATCGACATAATTTAATCGCAACTCATATAAAACATGCCCAATTATTTTAGATTCCTCATCAGATAAATTCCCTTTCATCTTTTTTTCAAGCATCTCAATAACATCAATTGAAAATTGAGCCGCCTTTAAATCACGTTCAATCTTTCCGTTAAAAGGTGAAGCTATTTTACCCATCTGTTGCATAGCCGAAGCTTGCATCGAAAGTACTAATTGTAAAAACAGTTGATCTACATTTTCAGGCATTTTATCCATAATATTTCCTTCTCCAACATTTACCCACCACCAAGACGGGGATTGTTTTTCTCTGCTTTATTTGTAAGATAGTTATACATTATTTGATACTCTTCGTCAAGGTTATCTTGCAATCGAAACATTTTTTCCAGTAATGATCTTGCCTTTTCCATCAAATCTCTGTCGCTTGAGATTCGAACAACTTTCAATTCTGGAATACCGGCTTGTCTGAGTCCGAACATTTCTCCGGGTCCGCGCATTTCAAGGTCTGCCTCGGCAATTTTGAACCCATCCAAATTGTCAGAAAAATATTGTAATCTTTGTGATGCATAATCTGAAACAGGCGGATAAGATACCGCAATCAAAGTTGACTGTTTCTCCCCTCTCCCAATTCTTCCCCGTAATTGATGAAGTTGTGCTAATCCAAACCGTTCGGCGTGATTAATAATCATTACTGTTGCATTCGGATTATCAAGTCCAACCTCAATTACAGTGGTTGACATAAGAATATCAAGATTACCATCTCTGAAATCTTTTAAAATTTTATCCCGTGCTTTTGGCTTGGTGCGTCCATGAACCATACCGACTTTATAATCTTTGAACCTGTTCTTTGAAAGTTCCGAGAACGCATCTTCCACATTTTCCAAATCAAGCTGTTCCGATTTTTCAATCAGAGGATAAATTATATACGCCTGTCCATTTTTGTTAATTTCATCTTCAACAAACTGATATATTTTCTCCAGAGAATCTTCGCTTCGCCATGCAGTTCGGATTTTTTTTCTACCCGGCGGTAAACCTTCGATTGTAGAAATATCAAGATCACCATACAAAGTAAGTGCCAATGTTCTCGGAATTGGCGTTGCCGTCATCACAAGTAAATCAGGATTGTCACCTTTAGCATATAGTTTACTCCGCTGTTCAACACCAAACCGATGTTGTTCATCAATTATAACCAAACCTAATTTTTTGAATCCAACATAATCATATATCAATGCATGAGTACCAAACAGAATATCAATTTCACCATCTGAGCATAACTTGCCAATCTCTTTTTTTTCCGCCGGTTTTATACTCGCCGTCAACAACGCTGATTTGATTCCAATACCTTCTAACAACCCCGACCAATTACGATAATGCTGGGCGGCAAGAATCTCCGTGGGTGCCATAAAGGCGGTTTGCATTTTGTTCTCAGCAACATATAGCGAAGCTGATATAGCTACCACAGTTTTACCGCAACCAACATCCCCCTGAAGCAGACGAGTCATAGGATGTTTGGATTGAAGGTCTTCGAAGATTTCGTTTAAAACTTTTTTCTGGCCGGATGTAAATTTAAACAGAAGTTGTTCTTTGAATTCTTTGAGTTTTATTCCTGGTTTTTTATATTTGTGTTTTTTAAATGTCTTTTCTTTACTGATTTTATTCTTAAAAACAAGATACTGAAATCCTAATAGTTCATCAAATGCCAATCGTCGCCGGCATAGTTCTACTTCATCTCTATTGTCAGGGTAATGTATTTTTGTAATAGCCTGATTTAAATCCAGAAGATCCAACTCTTTTGATTCTTTATTAGGAAGGTAATCCTGGATTTCTTCTTTTAAATTATCAAAAATAAATGACGATATCTTTCTCATCCCTCTGCTGTTTAACCCAACTTTATTTAGTTCTGCTGTCTGAGGATAAACTGGAATGATCCGACCGGCATGAATCATTTTATCACTATCATCTTCGAGCCGTTCCAACTCCGGATGAACCATCTGATATCCCTGATACCATTTGACAGTTCCGGTAGCGGCGAAAATTTGCCCTTTTTTAAAAGTTTTCTGCCAATAATTAACACCCTGAAAAAACAAAATTGCAATCGCTCCAGTGTCATCTTCGAGAATAACTTCGTATCGACGTCGTTTACCATATAGCAAACCATGTGCTTTAACCACACCAATAATAGTTGCCGGATGATTGACATTTAATTGATTGATAGTAGTTACGCAAGTTCGGTCAAGATACTGACGGGGGAAATAAAACAGCAGGTCCCTAACCTGCACCAACCCATATTTTTCCAATATCTCCGCTTTTCGTGGACCGACCCCTTTTACGTATTGAAGCGGTGAATCAAGTTTAATAACACCCATAAAAATATATTCTTTGATTTCCCAATAAAAGTCAATAACAAACTACAATGATAGTTTGATTGATAACAAATATAGTGGACTATCCACTAAGGCAAAGCAAATACGTCAAGCATGACAAGTTATGTTCGAAAAATCATTATTTACATTAGATGAAATTTGACGTATCATATATGCGGAAGTGGATGCAGTCTGGTGGCTGTCCCGGCCTTCAAAGCCGTGCGGGAGGCTATGATGTCTCTGGTGGGTTCGATTCCCACCCCTTCCGCCAATATAAAAAGAATTTGGAATGTTGCGGTGGGTCACAATCCGCCTCCAGTAAATCAACCCAATACAACTGCAAAAACAAAGAAAACCTGGATTCCCGATCAGGGGCTTGTTGAAAAACCCTCATTTCAGTTGTGTCGGGTCCTGATTCACCGAAGGTGGATTGTGACCCGACACTTAAGTAGTTGTAATTAAAGAGCGATAGGTCACAAAAATCTGTTTACAAAAATTTTCAGGACCCACCGCAACTATCTGTGTAAGTAAAAATAGTAGAGCAGAACCCTTCGTGGTTCTGCCCATTTTAGCGGAACTGCTAAAGAGTTTATAGCCCATACGCCAACGGCGCATTTTCAACCGCAGGTGGGTTCCGCTTTACGAATACTATATTTTGTGGCAACCCCAAATTTATTTGGGGTTGAGATTTATCCCCCCCAAAAAAAACAAGTTTGTGGGTGCCACCCTATAGGAGCAGAAGATACCGTCTCTCTTATTCTTGAAACCTGCTTATTTGTAAAAAACATAAAAGTCATGTCTCCAAAAAAGAGAGACATGACCTACCGTACCTGCTACTGTTTGTTTTGCGAAGTGTCTTTTATAGTATCATCTGATTTTTGGTATAAATCAAAATTAACTTTAATATTTCCATTTTCAAATATTAGTAAATCCCTAACCCTACCTGATAAATTTTGATAACAACTCTCAGGAGGATTATAAGGTTCGGGTAATTTTTCATTCAACTTACCGAAAACCATCAAAGTATCTCCGGAAACGGATGAAATTGTATTATCTTTACATTGCTCCCATTTGAATCGAACTTGACCAATGTCAAATATTGGGGATGTATAATTTAAGTGGTGAAATTCTAAGACCAGCCTGAACAAAACCACCGAGCTATCAATATAATAGCATAACTCTTTTGTAGTATCAGGAAACATTTTAGCAAGAGAAACAACATGCCAAGTACTGAAATTATCAACAACTTTTCGTTTATTAAAATATTCCCAATTACATTTTTGACTAAAGTCACCTTCGAGTATATCGATAATTTCATGAAAATTACTAACGGTTCCTATTTTCAAATCAAACCCGCCAAGTGGCATTGATGTTTCCAAAGTTACATCAATTGTATCCAATTCGATATAATCTCTGTATGTTACTGATTCTATAGCAAGCTTATAATATTGATCGTCTAAATTTTTTGGTATCGTATCTGAACCAAACAGATTGCTTGTAATAATTAAGAATGTAAAATATTTTAGATATTTCATCATATTATACAAAAAAGCCCGCCAACGGCGGGCTTAAATTTATTTTACAACAGAATATTTATAAGGGCCAAACCATTCCGGTGCCGCCTCAGGGGCTATTCGTGGTGGAGAAGAAAATACCCATTTCCCTCCCGGAGGATACCACGCAGAATCTATAACCAGCGTACCGCTTTCGGGGATAATCATTTCCATAGATAATTTTTTTGATAATTCTTCAACATCGTATGATTTCTTTATAGAAAGACCACCAAATCCAAGCAGTTCCGGCAAATTACCATCCCAATCTCTTTCAACTGCAAAAACGCCGGCAAAATCCCAAATTGAATTATCTTGCCAACCATTATAACCTTTGACATCACCATTATCATTTAACCCATTACCACTATCAGAAACATGTACCACAGTTTTAATATCAGGTGATTTAACAGCAAACCCAAATGTAAATCCTGTTCTCTTGATTTCATTGGACACATAAATATCAAAAGATACTTTTTCTCCAACTTTTAGGGTACTATCATTAATGACTCCCGGACCGGAAACAGCCATTTTTATTTCAGCAGAATTTAGCATTACTGCTGTAATTGTTAGGATAATCAAACTCAACACAATAATTTTTCGCATATTCTTCTCCAGTTTCAATTTCTTTATTTCTCACTTATACAACAGTTTAACCAAGCAGACGAAAATATATCAAAGGTTATGCCTTGTCAAACCCATTTTATGTTTTTATCGGTCTGATACAATAATAATTAACTCACACTGCTTATTGAAATCAAATTTCAAATAACCAATATTATCTCCTTAATCAAAAGCAACGTATTTTCATATAAATCAATAATATTTATCTGTTTTAAATTATTTTTCGTTTGACCAAACGATAAAGAAATTGTATTTTCTTTCACAAGAAAGGAAACATCTATGAATAAAATTCAAGTTCAACCAATGTCAACGTTCAGTCCAGTAATAGCTTACAAAACATCAATTGGCAAAAAAATATTAATGGCTTGCACAGGGCTATTATTTATTGGTTTTGTCACCGGACATCTGATTGGGAATCTTCAGATTTACATGGGGCAAGACCAGATTAACACCTATGCTCACGCCCTCAAAGGCTTGGGTGTAGCTCTTTGGGGCATAAGAATATTCTTGCTTTGTTTTTTTGGATTTCATATCTGGTTTGGAATAAAACTATGGTGGGAAAACAAAACTTCGCGCCCGATTAATTATCAGGTAAAAACTAATATTGAATCTACTTTTTCATCACGAACGATGATTTATTCCGCAGTATTAATTTTCCTGTTTGTCGTTTATCACCTTCTACATTTTACATTTATCTCAACAAATCCGGAGTATGCAACACTAACTGACAGCTTAGGACGATTTGATGTTTACTCGATGATTATTTTAGGATTTAAAAACTATTTAATTTCAGGCGTTTACGCAATTGCCGTACTCTTTTTGGCATTTCATGTAAGTCATGGCGTTTTCAGCCTCTTTCAAACTTTAGGTTTAGTTACTCCTCGTTGCCAACCTTGGTTGCAACGATTGGCAAACCTTTATGGATTTTTGATTTTCTTAGGTTATGTTGCCATTCCTGCCGGAGTATTATTTAATATTGTCAAACTACCAGGAGGAATCCACTAATGAAATTAGATGCTAAAATTCCATCAGGACCACTTGCAGAAAAATGGGACAATCATAAGTTCGAAAGTAAACTGATTAACCCTGCTAATAAAAGAAAATTCTCAGCTATTGTTGTCGGTTCCGGTTTAGCCGGTGGTGCTGCTACTGCTACTATGGCAGAATTAGGATATAATGTTTCCTGCTTCTGTTATCAGGATAGTCCGAGAAGAGCACACAGTATTTCCGCTCAAGGTGGTATTAATGCTGCTAAAAATTATCAGAATGATGGCGACTCTATTTTTCGCCTCTTTTATGATACTATTAAAGGTGGTGATTTCCGCTCAAGGGAAGCAAACACATACCGTTTAGCAGAAGTAAGTAATAATATTATTGACCAATGTGTGGCTCAGGGTGTTCCTTTCGCCAGAGAATATGGTGGTTTGCTCGATAATCGTTCTTTTGGCGGTGCTCAAGTTTCAAGAACATTTTATGCCAGAGGACAAACCGGACAGCAGTTACTCTTAGGAGCTTATTCTGCATTAAATCGTCAAATTGGACTCGGCAACGTCAAAATGTATAATCGCATGGAGATGCTCGACCTGGTAGTGGTTGAGGGTCGTGCCAGAGGCATTGTTGTTAGAGACATGGTTACAGGCAAAATCAGCTCACATGCTGCTGATGCTGTTATTTTAGCAACCGGCGGATACGGCAATGTCTTTTATCTTTCAACAAATGCTAAAGGCTGTAACGTTACTGCAGCTTATAGAGCTTATAAAAAAGGTGCGGCATTTGCAAACCCTTGTTATACTCAAATTCATCCAACCTGTATTCCAGTAAGTGGTGACTACCAATCCAAATTAACTTTGATGTCCGAATCTCTTCGTAATGATGGTCGTATCTGGGCACCAAAAAAAGTTGGCGATAATCGCCCTGCAAGACAGATACCCGAAAATGAACGTGATTATTATCTGGAAAGAAAATATCCAAGCTTTGGAAATCTTGCTCCACGTGATATATCTTCACGAAGTGCTAAAGAAGCGTGCGATGAAGGGCGTGGCGTTGGCGAAACAAAAGTTGGTGTTTATCTTGACTTTACAGACGCCATCAATCGTTTAGGTCAACATGTAATAACTGAAAGATATGGCAACCTGTTTGATATGTATGAGCGAATTACCGGTGAAGACCCATACTCAGTTCCAATGCGCATCTACCCTGCATCTCATTATACAATGGGTGGCACCTGGGTTGATTATAATTTGGAATCGACCATTCCTGGATTGTTTGTTTTGGGTGAAGCCAATTTCTCAGACCACGGTGCTAACCGCCTAGGAGCTTCGGCACTTATGCAGGGCTTAGCCGATGGATATTTTGTTATACCTTACACAATAGGTAATTTCTTTGGAAGAAGCGGAAAGTCATCAGTTAAAAATGATCATGCTGAATTCAAAAAAACTGAAACAGAAGTTGCAGAAAGAACAAAGAAAATATTGAATGTCGGTGGCAAGCGCACCCCCGATTCATTCCATCGCGAACTAGGTAAAGTCATGTGGGAAAATTGTGGAATGAGTCGTAATAAAACCGGACTGGAAGAAGCTCTTAAGATAATACCTGCTATTCGTGAAGAATTCTGGCAAAATCTAAAAGTTCTCGGCGGAGACCAAGAACTTAATCAATCCCTGGAAAATGCCGGAAGAGTAGCTGACTTTATAGAATTTGCGGAAATAATGTGTTATGATGCCTTGATGCGCGAGGAATCATGCGGTGCTCATTTCCGTGAAGAATATCAGACTGATGAAGGCGAGGCAAAACGTAACGATAAGGACTTTGCTTATGTTGCGGCTTGGGAATTTACCGGTGTCGGTAACAAACCGAATTTACATAAAGAACCCCTTGTCTTTGAAAATGTCGAAATGGCAACAAGGAGTTACAAATAATGAATTTAACATTGTATGTATGGCGTCAAAAAAACGCTAACGATAAGGGGAAAATGGAAAAATATGAGGCTAAAGATATTAGTACTCATATGTCCTTTTTGGAAATGCTTGATGTTGTCAATGAAGATTTGACCCAACAAGATATTGAACCTATTGCATTCGACCATGATTGCAGAGAAGGTATCTGCGGTATGTGTTCACTTGTAATCAACGGCACTCCTCATGGACCTGAAAAAGCAACAACCGTTTGTCAACTCCACATGCGTCATTTTAAAGATGGTGATAAAATTTATATAGAGCCTTGGCGTGCCAGAGCCTTCCCAATTGTCAAAGATTTGATAGTTGATAGATCATCATTTGATAAAATTATGCAAGCAGGTGGATTTATTTCGGTTAATACCGGAGGTACACCAGATGCCAATGCGTTGCCAATTTCCAAGAAGGATTCCGACACAGCGATGGACGGTGCCGCTTGTATCGGTTGCGGCGCATGTGTTGCCGCCTGTCCAAATGCTTCAGCGATGCTTTTCGTCTCTGCCAAAATAACCCAATTTGCTAATTTACCCCAAGGTAAGATAGAAGCAAAGGAACGGGTTCAAGCAATGGTAGCACAGATGGACAGCGAAGGATTTGGAAATTGCTCCAATCATCTGGAATGTGAAGCTGTTTGCCCAAAAGAAATTAAAATTAATTTCATCGGACAATTAAATCGGGAATATATAAAAAGTGTTGGTTCAAAATAGATTACTTTTTAAAAATAGATAAATTGAAAAAGCCCGCCATCGGCGGGCTTTTTTTATAGAAACAGAATCATTCGTTCATGAGCCAGAACAAAACTTTTTAATTCTTCCTCAGTAATACGGCGCCTCATCTGTTTAACAGTGTCTGCGTCACCTAAATGAGTGAGTATAAATTTTCCAACTTCATCTTCAATAGTAATATTAATTAATTCATCAAGTGAGCTGTGAGTTGTATCCATTATTATATAATCACAACCTTTCATAAATGATTGCAACTCACGACTATTACTAACATCGCCAGAATACAATATCTTCTTCCCGTTGATATTCAATAAGAACGAATTGCTTTTCATTTCATTTTTATATCCGCCATCTTTAATAATATCCTCATAGCCAAGCAAATGATCATTTGAAATGGCCGTTAAACTAAATGGGTCGGTAAATAAAAATCCATCATTGTACCCTATAATATTGAATTCAAATTCAAACTTTTCAGGGAACATATACATTGAGGTCATCATATTTTGAAACGGCTCCACAAACTCCTCTGGAAGATACAAATCAAAGGGAGTAGTTTTACCACTAAGATGCAATAATTGAATTAAGAGAGGTAGTTCACAGATATGGTCGGGATGAGTATGTGTAATAAATACACGGTTTAAATTTTGTGGATCATTCTCCAACTTCAAGAAAGCTGATATAACTCCCGACCCAACATCAATAAGTGACAAATCACCAGCACAATTAATTAATGTTCCGGACGTTGCTCTATCTGACTGAGGATAACCGGAAGATGTGCCTAAAATAACTAATTTATAATCGCTCATAAATTCCTCTAAGAAAAGTGCTCTTATTTTTTATCATCCGATAAAGGAGATAGCCCCCAATGTAATTTACTCCTAAGTAATGCAAAATAACTATTTTCAGGAAAAACAATTAATTTCACATCGTAATCTGATTTTGTGATTCTTATTATATCAGAATTATCCAATGTAATTCTTACCTGTCCATCGATAGTTAATACTGATTGTTTATGTTCCGAATGTATTTTTATCTCAATACTATCATTACTCGCAAGAATCATCGGTCTTGTATTTAGCGAAAATGAAGAAATCGGTGCTACAGTAACCGCTTCAAGTTTAGGATGTACAATCGGTCCCCCAACAGCAAGCGAATAAGCCGTAGAACCTGTTGGAGTTGAGATAATTAAACCATCGGCAGTATAAGTTACTACATCTTCTCCATTAACTGATAATTTAATTTTAATAATACGACTAACAGGACCATTATCAACAACAACATCATTTAAAGCATAGGGACTTTCTATTTTTTTCCCATTAGTAATCTCGGTTTTAAGCAGCATTCTCTTTTCCAGCTTATAATCACCTTTTATTATTCTATTTAAAGAGGGAATCAAATCACTTGGTGGAAGCTGGGTCAAAAAACCCAAAGACCCAAGATTAATCCCCAAAACTGGAATGTCAGTAGAAACCACAGAACGAGCAGTAGCTAAAAGAGTACCATCGCCACCCATAGACACAACAATATCAACATGACTCGACATTTCTTCTCTATTCATAAAAGTAATATCTTTTTGTAATATTTCTTTTAATTCACTACAGAGAATCAGTTCGTTATTTGTTGAGTTTGCCCACTCGATAAAATCATTTATCGCCTGAACAGCACCGATTCGTTTTAGATTTGCAATCAGACCAAATCGCATGTTTGACTTTTTATTTTAAATTTTTTTCAGAAACAGTAGCTGTTTCTGGTTTATTTTGAGAGTCTTGATGTTTATTATTGGAGAATATTTTCAGTTTCCTATAAAACCCATTGCCGCTTTTTAGAGATTCGGATAAAGAAATAATCGCCTTCGAAATACCTTCTTCGTCGAGTTCAATTTCTCTGAGTAATTCGGCACGAGTACCATGAGTTATATATCTATCGGGAATTCCCAAAGCCGTAAAAGAACCTTGATACTTATTTGTTAGCAGATAAGCGGCAACTGCCTGACCAAAACCGCCAATAAGTGCATTTTCCTCTATTGTTACAACTACTTTCGATTTTTTCATTATTTTATTCAAGAATTGTTCATCAAGCGGTTTAACAAAACGAGCATTCACGACTGATATATTTATCCCTTTTTCTTTCAGAGTATTTTTTATATTCAAAGCTGTAGTAACCATTGTACCAACAGCTAAAATTGCAATATCTTCTTCTGTTGTCAATTGTTCCCAACATCCCCAATCAATCGGTTCTATTTCAGCTTTCATCTCAGTTGGTATTGTATCCCGAGGATAGCGGATTGCTATCGGAATTTTAATTTCATTATCAACCGTATAATGAAGCATTGAACGAAGTTCATTGCCATCTTTAGGAACAGCCATAACGATATCGGGCAAAGTGGAAATAAAAGTTAAATCAAAAACACCATGATGGGTAGGACCATCGCCCCCAACTAAGCCACCACGATCCATGCATAATACAACCGGTAATTTTTGAAGAGCAATGTCGTGCATAATCATGTCAAAAGCACGCTGCATAAAAGTAGAGTAAATAGTCAAATACGGTTTTCCACCTACAGCAGCAATTCCGGCGGCAAATGTACCCGCATGTCCTTCGGCAATCCCAACATCAAAAAATCTTTCCGGATATTTCTCAGAGAATTCAACTAATCCGGTTCCCGGAGCCATTGCAGCAGAGATTGCAATAACATTTTCATCTTTATCAGCCAGTTCAATCAAACTACTTCCAAAAACTTCGGTATAGCTTGGCCTAATAGCCGTTTTTTTATCCATTTGTCCGGTAACTTTATCAAATGTACCCACCCCATGATATTTAGTGGGATTTCCTTCAGCCGGTTTATACCCCTTACCTTTGGTAGTAACAATATGAAGCATCTTCGGACCGGAAATATTTTTTAAATTATCTAAAGTTTTAATTAACAGTGACAGATCGTGGCCATCTATCGGACCATAATACTTAAAACCAAGTTTTTGAAATAACATTCCAGGAACAATAATACCACGAACCGATTGTTCAATATGTTGAATAGCTAAACGAATTTTATCCCGCCTTTTAAAACGACCAATCATTTCCCAAATTTCTTCTCTGAGCCTATTAAATTTTTCATCGGTAAGCATATTAGTCAAATATTTTGACATTGCACCAACATTTTTAGAGATTGACATTGAATTATCATTGAGTATGACAGTTACATTATTTTTTAAACTACCGGCATTGTTCAAACCTTCATAAGCCAGACCGCCGGTCATAGCACCATCACCGATTATTGCTACAACTTCATAATCATCGCCGTCAATATCACGAGCCACCGCCATTCCAAGAGCAGCTGAAATTGAGGTCGAGGCATGTCCAGCACCAAAATGGTCATATGGGGACTCTTCTCTTTTGGAAAAACCAGCAAGACCTTTGTACTGCCTGATGGTATCCATTTTATTTCTACGTCCGGTTAAAATTTTATGAGGATAGGTTTGATCGCTAACATCCCAGACCAGCTTATCTCTTGAAATATCCAAAGTATAATGCAAAGCAAGCGTCAATTCTATCGTACCAAGATTGGTCGCCAAATGTCCCCCGGTTTTTGATACCGATGA
>QNAD01000005.1 GCA_003641345.1 Candidatus Zixiibacteriota bacterium
CCACCGGTTTGCTCAAGCACTTTATCAATCAATTTCTTTTCCATCTCTTCCATTGATTCACTTTCTTTGAGCAAATCCGAAGAATCGGAGATATTGTTTATATCCAGTTCACCTGGCAGATGTGTCACAATTAACTCTCGCAACATTTTAATTTCATTACCCATTGATATAATTGCCCGATATATCAATTCCTGCCCTGCTTCTTCCACTGTCTTTCCGGTTGCAACCGGAAGGTGAGTAGCGCTTTTATATTGTTCCTCCAAAAACATCTCAACATCTTCGACATCAACCGTGCCCTTAGGTTTTAAAGCTAACATTCTTTCTGTAAAATTTTTAAGCTGTCTGATATTTCCAGGCCAATCATATTTAATGAGCATATCCAGTGCGGAATCGGTATAATCCAATTTATCTTTTGGCCAAAAATGTTTTAATAATGGCTGGATATCACCACTACGTTCCATCAATGGAGGTAAAATTATTTTGACAACCCCTATACGAAAATACAAATCATCTCTAAATGAATTCTCATTTATTGCTTCACTTAAATCACGGTTAGTTGCCGAAATAATCCTAACATCGCTTTTCTTAACTACCGATGAGCCTACCGGGTAGTAAGTTCCATCCTCTAATACTCTCAATAGCTTTACCTGCATCTCAGGTTTGGTTTCCCCAATCTCATCGAGAAAAATCGTCCCATTATCAGCTTTATGAAATAAGCCTTCTCTTTTGGTTACGGAACCTGTAAAAGCACCTTTCTCATGTCCAAATAGTTCGGATTCAAGAATACCTTCGGCTATTGCCCCACAATTAACAGCAACAAACGATTTATCCTGACGCCTGGAATTATTATGAATTGCACGTGCTACTAATTCTTTTCCGGAACCGGAAGGACCAACAATTAAAACAGAAATATCAGTTTCAGAAATTCTTTCAATAGTTTCAGCAATCACTTTCATTTGAGATGCACGACTGACAATACCATAATTTTTTAATAGTTGCTTGGTATGTAAAATATGTTTAACCTTCTGAATGATCCAATTCTGCCCCAAATTACAATTTATAATGCCGTCAATATAACTGTCATAACTCTCATCAATAGAATTATTAGAACTCAGCCACCATATTTCCGTTAGCCCGTTAAATCTTCGTAATTTGGTAGCCACCGATTTTTTTAGTTCTGTATGAGATTCATCAACCAGTATCAAATCAATATTGGTTTCTTTAACCAATTGGTAGAGATGAGAAATCTGTGTTACAATTATGCCAATTTTTTCCCAATTAGTATCAGAATAATTTTTGTTTTTCTCATCAATGAGAATAGCTGTTTTCTGAATCATGAATTATTTTTTTCGTCTTTTTTTCTTTTTATCTCTCGGTGAATTTGATTTTATAGGAGCAAAATTGATTTCACCTCTAAGTTTATCTACACTTAAAATCTTAACCTCAATCTTATCTCCCAGACGATAAATTTGTCCGGTTCGTTTACCTGTAAAACGATACTGTTTTTCATCAAAATTATAATAATCATTATCAAGAGAAGAAATCCGCACCATTCCTTCGGCACCAAGGTTGTTCAATCTTACAAAAAAACCGTAACCTATCACACCGGAAATAACTCCGCTGAACTTTTCACCAACATGTTTAGCCATATAGGAAACCTGTTTAACTTTAATAGCGTCCCGTTCTGCCGATTCTGCCACTCTTTCTGTTTCTGAGCAATGTGCCCCTACACTATCAATGATAAAATTTACTTTTTTAGAATAAGCAATCGGATAATGACCATTTTTTAATTTTCTCAACAACCTGTGAACCAATAAATCGGGATATCTTCTTATGGGTGATGTAAAATGACTATAATGTAAAAAAGATAATCCAAAATGACCGACATTTTTCCTCTGGTAAACTGCCTTCTGCATTGAACGCAACATAAGTTCATTAATAAAATCTTCTTCAGGTACACCCTTTATTCTGTTAAGAAAATTAGCAAATTGTTTTGGTTTCATAGTTGGAGAAACGGGAAATTTGTACCCAAGCCTTTTCATCATATCGGAAAATTCCTGAGCTTTCTCAATCGATGGCTTTTCATGCACCCTATATAGAAATTGTTGACCCAATTTGGAAACTTCTCTGGCGACAGCTTTATTAGCCGCCAACATAAATTCTTCAACTAATCTGTGTGACTCAAGCCTGACTCTGTTGCCCAATTCAATTACTTCCCCCTTTTTATTAAGAACTACTTTAACCTCCGGTAAATCAAAATCCAAAGAGCCTTTGGAAAATCTCCGCTTATTTAATACCTGAGCTAACTCTCTTGCATTTTTGAGATTTTTCTCAACTCTCTTAATAGCCTTGCCGGCAGTTTTACCATTATAAAAATCCTGAACCTCTTCATAACTTAATTTTGCTTTGGATTTAATAATACTGTCAAAAATTTTCCAGCGAATCATTTTACCCTTTTTATCAAAATCAATTGATACCGAATGTGCCAGACGAATCCTATTCGGCCTTAAAGAACATATATCATTTGATAAATTTTCCGGAAGCATCGGTATCACCATTCCCGGAAGATAAACCGAATTTCCTCTTCTTAATGCTTCCTTATCAAGTAAACTTCCTTCCGGAACAAAATATGAAACATCAGCAATATGAACTCCAAGCGAATATCCATTAGAATTCTTTTTTACCGAAATCGCATCATCATAATCTTTAGCATCAGCCGGATCAATGGTATAAATATCATCAGAAATCAAATCAACTCTATCAGCTAATTTGTTTCTATCCGGCATAACAGCAAGTTGAGTTGCTTCACTTATTACATCTTCTGTGAATTTTTCAGGCAGATTATGACTTTTGATAATAGTAAGTAAATCAACACCTGGTTCACCGGGAAAACCAAGACGCTCTGTAATTTTTCCTTCAGGGTTAAGATACGGATCATCCCAATCAACCAAGCGAACAACTACTTTTTCACCTTCTTTGGCTTTTTGGGTAAACTTATCAGGAATATAAATATCACGATGTAATTTTCTATCATCCGGTACTACATAAGAAAAATTGCGACTGCGATGAAAAATACCAACAATATTTCTGTCAAGCCTATCAACAACTCTAATAACTGTACCGGTTCTTCTATCTCCGGAATAGCCGCCCAAACGTATCATAACTTTGTCACCGTTTAGTGCCGTATGCAAACCTGTATTAGGTATTAAAATATCTTGGTCATCTTTATCTGACGGAACAAACCCAACCCCTGAACGATTTATTGATATTTTATCTACAATAATATCCATCTCAGAAATGATTGCAATTTTACCACGTCGAAGTTTTACCAGCTCTCCTTGTTCAATTAATGATTTAACTTTATTCCGAAAAACAGAGTAATCTTTTTTGGAAATATTTAACGCTTTTGCCAACTCTTTCATTTTCATCGGATGAGCTGATTTAGCTTTTATAAACTTTAATATTTCCTTTGATGATAACGACATAATTATAATTAAAGAAAACACAGACTATTAGTCAAGCAATTTTGGCATAAATACGCCAGAATGGCAGTTTTTCGCATTGCTCATGCTTTAGGTGGTTATAATATCTCCGAAAATCCAAAACAATTACAGTTGTGATTTAAAAGCGGTGGGACACAACATTCTATGGTTCAAAATAAAATCTGCAACTTTAATAATTTTTCAAAAAACGACTAATTACATTTTTGTTAAAATTGACTAAAAAAAGACCCCGCTTTTAAAAAGCGAGGCCAATAATGCGATTAGGAGGTAAAATACAATTTTTAAAACGGACGTCCTTTTCCGAACTTTTTCATTCCGTTATTTCTACCTTTTTTAACAAATGAACCTTTATGAAGTTCCTTGATTTTTTCTTTTTGTTCATCGGTTAACAAATTTTTGATGTCTGCATGGTGTTTATACTGCATTTTTCTCATCTCTGCTTTAAGATCAGAGATTTCATCAATCGCTGCGAATACCTTGCTTTCCGAGACTTCATCTCTCATCATTTTGCCAAGTTTCAATTGAGTTTTTTCAATAGCCGCTTTTTTGTCAATTCTTTCCAAATTAAACTGATATTTCATCTCTTTAATTTTCTCAACCTGTTTGTCAGTCAATTCCAACATTTCTGCATGTCTTAAAAGAGAAAACATTCCCTGTCCAAAATGACCATCACCGAAATTACCATGCCGTCCATTAAATCTCCGTCCAGCACGCTGTCCATACATATCACGGTCATTGTTAAATCCGGGACCAGCTCCCTGTTTGATAATAACCATCTCTTTTTCAATTGTGTCCCCATCCACGGTTTTCTCTACCCATCTCCCTTGAGCATTTACCGAGACCACAGCAATCAATATAAAAACTGTGATAAGAATTCCTTTTTTCATTTTTTTGTCCTTTCAATTATAAAATTAATTCTGTCTATCTATTTCGTTCACGTTTGATTCTGCCTGAGTCAGGCCTAAATTCCATTCGGCGGTGCGAATCAAATATTTTTTCCATTGCACGCTGACGAAATCTTTCTTCGAAAATAATCAGCTTACCTACCTGAATAGGAGTTAAGAACTGTTTCACATTCTGAAGAAGTTTATTTCTTATCCTTTCATGTTTTTCATTTAGCACTAATATTTTATTTATATATTCATTAATTTTCAAATCATCAGGATTGCTTTGAATTAATTCTTCTGATAAATTATCAATCAATTCAATTTTTTCATCCATCAACTGGTGCCCTTCATTTCGAATTTTTTCCATCATTGGTAGTAAATTATCTTTTTGATTGTCATTTAATTCTAAAAGCTCCAGAAGTTTTCTTTGCCTGAATTTTTCATACCTTCTAAATTTTTTCCCTTTTGCTTTTTGAGGACGAGCACGATGTCCCATATCAAGACCATTTTCATCAGCCTGAGCAATCAAAATATTTTTTGAATCATCTGATAGATTGGTTTGATTTTCAGAAGCATTAGATATCAAACTAATAAAAAATGCAATCAGTATAGTTAGAAACATAGTTACTTTTATTCTCATAATAGTAATTCCTTCACGTCAAAATTATCTTCAAGATACTCGAAATCCTCATCACTGAGATAATATAAAAACTCTTCATCAGTTTCATAATTCTCTAAATTGAGCTGTTCAAAATAATTACCATACATCTCATAGTCATCATTTAATAAATTTGAATTATTCTCTGCTCTGTTAATACTGTCACCGTTGACATAAATTGGCTGTTTATATTTGTCAAATTCACCTGTTTTACGAGCTATATATGTAACACCAAAGGCCAGAATCAACGCCGCCGCTATAGAAAGATATCGATACAAAGGAATGATTGTGGATTTCTTTTGAGTAATTTCATTATTAATATTTTTTATCATCGCATCAGTTTCAGAATCAGAAAGAGTAAACAAATCATCTGAACCAAAATCTTCAAGAAGATTTTGCATTTCTTCATAATATTTTTTACAATCTGCACATCGCAAAAGATGCTCTCTTAAGGATGATGTTAATTCTTCATTATCAGTAATAAGCATCAATTCATTTTTTACTTCATTACATTTCATTTTCGCCATCCTTTTTCTATGGCATGCTCACGTAATTTTTTAACAGCTTCACGATAATTTGTTTTTACGGTTCCAATAGCATTTCCGGAAATTTCCGCAATCTCTTTAAATGGGAGTTCTTTATAAAAACGCAGTTCAAAAGCAAGCCGCTGTTGAACCGGAAGAGTTGACATAAAATACAAAACTGAATCTTGCATTTCTTTTCTTTCCATTTCAGTATCAGGTTGATTATTTAAATTTGGTTGAAGATGATTTTCAAATTGATCATTATCAAACCTTACATTTTGTTTGATTCTTTTTAAATAATTCAGACCATTATTAGAAGCAATTCTTAAAAGCCAACCATTAAAATTACCTTCCCCACGAAAAGATTTTATTTTCTCCCAAGCTGTCACAAAACTATCCTGAGTTAAATCTTTGGCAACATCTTTATCGCCGGTCATCTTATATGTTAGAGTAAAAATTTTATTCATATTTAGCTTCATAATTTCCGAAAAAGCATCCCGATTGCCTTCCATTGCCAATTGAACTAATCGTTCAATACTGTTGTTACTTTCTCTTTCCATTTTCTTTCTTTAATACTATGACCATTTTAATATAAAAAAGGATTAATAAATGTTAGAGTAAACCAAAAAAACTCGGCAACCAAAACTTGATTGCCGAGTTAAATCATTATTTGATAATATATTAGTCCCGTTTGCTCTTCTCCAGAACCTGTATATACGAAGCAAAATTTTCCAAAACTTTACCTGTACCGCGGACAACACAGGTCAAAGGGTCTTCAGCAATATTTACTGGAAGATTGGTTTCTTGGCGAAGTTTTTTGTCTAAACCGCGAAGCAAAGCTCCACCACCAGTTAGAATTATTCCACGCTCAAGAATATCAGAAGCTAATTCCGGTGGCGTTTGTTCAAGTGCTTGCCTGACAGCTTCTACAATTATATCAATTGTCTCTGAAAGAGCTTCTCTTACTTGCACCGATGATAACTTGAGATTTTTAGGCACTCCGGCAACAAGATCCCGTCCTCTGATATCCATCGAAATCTCCTTATCCAATGGAAAAGCAGAACCGATATTGATTTTAATTTCTTCGGAAGTTAACTCACCGATTAATAAGTTATAATTTTTCTTTAGATACATAATAATAGAATCATTCAATTCGTCACCGGCTACACGGATAGAAGTGTCATTAACTATTCCATTTAGAGCTATAACTGCAATCTCAGATGTGCCACCGCCAATATCGATAATCATCGAACCTGATGGTTGTTCAACCGGTAAACCTACGCCAATAGCAGCAGCCATTGGTTCCGGCAATAAATAAACTTCTCTCGCTCCGGCGTTTTCAGCAGAATCCCTCACCGCTCTTTTTTCCACTTCGGTAATCCCGGAAGGCACTGAAATCACTACTCGTGGTTTCATTAAAAATTTATTTTTAACGACACGACGTATAAAATCGGCAATTAGTTTTTCTGCAATAGCAAAATCTGCAATAACACCATCTTTTAAAGGTCTGATTGCGGCAATAGTTCCGGGGGTTCGTCCCATCATTTCTTTTGCCGCTGACCCGATAGCTAAAGGTTTTCCGGTCGATTTTTCAATAGCTACTACCGAAGGTTCATTCAAGACAATGCCTTGATTACGAACATATACTAATGTATTTGCCGTACCGAGATCAATCCCGATATCGTTTGAAAGCAGATTTAAAAAACCCAAATTTTTACTTCCTTATAATTCCAACACTTCTTTCCCTGAACCCAATATATACTATATCGTTAAAGTCTAACCATAGTTTACTTTTTTATAAATAAAAGGGCAATAAAAAAGTGGCTTTCGCCACTTTTTTATCCAAGATATTTATAAAAATAAGATTATATCATTTCTGGGCATCAACACAAGCAATTGCGGTCATTTCTACTATCTCGTTAACATCTAAAGTTGGATGAAGAACATGAACTGGTTTCGATAAGCCCATTAAAATCGGACCAACAGCTTCCAATCCACCTAACCGTTGAGCAAGTTTATAAGCAATGTTGCCTGAGTTCAAATCTGGGAAAATAAAGACATTAGGCTGTCCGCTCATTTTGGAAAATGGATACCTTTTCTCCATATATTCCGGCATCAAAGCAGTATCCATTTGCATTTCACCCTCAACCTCAAGGTCAGGAGCAATCTCTTTAATAATCTTCACAGCTTTGGCAACTTTTTTAGACTCATCTGAACGAACTGAACCAAAATTCGAAAATGAAAGCATTGCTATACGAGGATTAATATTATACTTTTTAGCTTCGTTTGCAGAACATATCGCTATCTCTGCAAGTTCTTCAGCAGTTGGGTTTATATTTACTGTCGTATCAGCAAACATATACACTTTATCTTTTTGAATCATAGCAAACATTCCTGATACCCTAGAAACACCTTCTGATAATTCAATAATTTCCAAAGCAGGCTTGATTGTTGCAGGATAATCTGCTAACACACCAGAAAGAAATGCATCACAATCACCACATTCTAACATCATCAGGCCAAAATATGTTCTATCACGTAAAGTCCAATTTGCTTTTTCTTGTGTTATCCCTTTTCGGGCGCGCTTTTCATAAAATATTTTGGCATATTTTTGGCGTTGTTCAGCAGATTTAATCTGGTCAATTACTTTAATACCTTCTAAATTAATTTCATGTTCTTTTGCTACTTTTTTAATATGTTCTTCATTACCCAACACGATAGGCTTAGCAATTTTATCTCTATAGACAATTTGCGCTGCTCTTAAAATACGTGATGAATCTCCTTCGGGGAAAACAACTTTTTTGGGGTTTCTCTGTGCAATATCAGTAAGAACACGTATCAAGGTTCGACCTTCACCGATGCGATTACTCAACTGTTCTTTATATTCTTCAATATCTATTTTATTCTGGGCAACACCGGTATCCATTGCCGCTTGAGCTACAGCTGGTGCTTCCCACGTTAAAATTCTTGAATCAAACGGCTTTGGTATAAGATATTCTCTTCCAAATTTGAAATGATCAACTCCGTAAGCTTTTGCGACTATTTCCGGTACGTCTTGTTTAGCTAAATTTGCTAACGACTTGACCGCTGCAATTTTCATTTCCTCATTGATTGCTGTCGCATGAACATCAAGTGCACCCCTGAAAATAAACGGAAAACCTAAAACATTATTAACCTGATTAGGATAATCAGAACGTCCGGTAGCCATAATAACATCTTTGCGGGCATCAACAGCATCGGGGTATGTAATTTCCGGATCAGGATTAGCCATAGCTAAAATTATTGGATCTTTAGCCATCGACTTAACCATATCTTTGGTAACTAAATTCTGAACAGAAACACCCATAAAGACATCGGCATCTTTCATTGCATCTTCAAGCGTACGAGCATCGGTTTTGCGAACAAATTCAGCTTTGTATTTGTTAAATTTATCACTACGTCCCTCGTACATAACACCCTTTGAGTCAACCATTGTAAGATTTTCATGTTTGACCCCCAAAGAACAATAAAGTTTTGCACAGGCAATTCCAGCCGCACCGGCACCGGAATAGACAACTCTGATTTTATCTATATCTTTCTTTACAATCTCCAATGCATTTATTAATGCTGCCGCAGAAATTATCGCAGTACCATGTTGGTCATCATGAAAAACAGGAATATTCATTGTCTTTTTAAGAGTTTCTTCAATATAAAAACATTCCGGTCCTTTTATATCTTCAAGGTTAATACCACCAAAAGTAGGTTCCAGAAGTTGACAGCATTTGATAATTTCATCCGAATCTTCGGTATTGAGTTCAATATCAAAAACATCAATATCAGCAAACCTTTTGAATAGTACCCCTTTTCCCTCCATCACCGGCTTACCGGCAAGAGCACCGATATTTCCCAAACCAAGAACCGCCGTTCCATTAGTAACTACCGCCACTAAATTACCTTTGGCAGTATACTTATATACATCAGCTGGGGTTTTATGGATCTCCATACACGGGTCTGCAACACCGGGAGTATAAGCTAATGATAAATCAACTTGGGTCTTACAGGGCTTTGTTGGATTAATCTCAATCTTACCCGGTTTCCCCTTACAATGATAATCAAGAGAATCTTGTTTGGTTATCATTTACGGTTACTCCTAAAGCTTAAATTAAGCTTTTCTATACGTTTTTTCATGTACAACACCAGTTTCTAATATTATGCTGGTGACTTTTTTCACAAGCGATATATATGTCCTTAAAATTTATAGTCAAGCTGTTTAACTAAATATTAAATAAATAATAAATTTAAAACAACTAAAAGAGTCATGTATATATTATTTTATAGAAAATTAAAACATTTCACAGGAGTTCTTATGATTCTTTATCAAACAAATTTAAAAAATATTACCTCAATCAAGCTTGCTGACTTTTTTGTCAGATGGCCAAAACCGCCTTCCCCAGAAACACATCTGAAAATTTTAGAAAATAGTTCTCATATAGTATTAGCAATAGATGAAAATATCAATCAGGTTATAGGATTTATAAATGCTGTCAGCGATAAAATATTATCAGCCTATCTTCCACTTCTGGAAGTACTTCCTAAATACCAGAAACAAGGAATAGGAAGCGAATTGGTAAAAAGAATGTTGGACCAGTTAATAGATTTATATATGATTGATCTGGCATGCGATGATAACCTTGTACCATTTTACAACAAATTAGGCATGAAAAAATTCAGAGCTATGGGAATTAGAAATTATGACAAACAATCAGGTGTCGTTTAGAATTCTTTCTGCTTCCAGGCTATGATAGCGGCTGGCAAAGTGTGTGCCAAATATAATAAACTGACAAAAATTATCATTAGTAGCGAATCATATTCTTTAACTGTAACAGCAAATACCAACAATACCAAAAGAGAAACTACAGTGAAAATAGAATAAGAAAGCCTCAATGATTCGTGCGTAAGTTGGATCTCTCTTTCATCAAGTTTATCAATTTTTGTATGAACCAGTTTCCAAATTTTGGTTTTGATATAAAGTGTTATAAAACTAAATAATCCAACAACTACAATAAGTCCCATCACAATAAAAATTTGATTTGACCAACCATAAAGTTTCCCGATTGCAAAAAATACAATAATTGCAATAATGCAAAAATAGTTGAGTACTACATGTAATCGTCTGATAGTTCTACTCATATCATTCTCCCATCTTCTTTCTGTATTCTAAAAGTTCCTGACTCAGGGGCTTCATTGGTTCAGTTGAAAAAATCATTTCTATTGGCAATTTGAAAACCTCACTGATTCTAAAAGCCAAATCTAACGAAGGGTTATATTCTTCCCTCTCCAGATAACCAACCGTCTGAAAATTTACCCCAATTTCTTTTGCAAGTTCTTTTCGGGAAAAGTTATTTTCTTCCCTCAAAACTGTAATCCTGTTATATAGCTTCCGGTTTTTCATACGGTTATTATAACATAATATTATATATTTACAACATATATTTATGTATTTTATACATTTCATTATTAAATTCGGTTAGACATTCCTTGTTCTCAACATATTAGCTTTCATAAAAGAGTGTAGTTAGGCTAAAAACAGTATTAAAAACCAGCAAAATTACTGATTATTTTGTATTCTTGTTAATGTCATTCACTTACATTAAAAAAATAGAACTTTATTAGCCCAAATTTGTTAATTAGCAAATAAATACTTGGCTAAGTCTTTGACTATCGGTATATTTTGAAAGTTGTGATATGAATAAATTTTATGACTAGCTAAATTAAAAAGCTAAGTCTGTTATATATAAGGAGTAAAGAAAAATTGAATTGGCAAATTTTAATGTCCGGTAATCCGGACGGTGGTGGAGGCGGAATTGTAACTCTGGTCTGGTTTGGATTAATTTTTGTAATTATGTATTTATTATTAATCCGTCCTCAGAGAAAAAAACAGAAGGAACATGATCAGCTTCTGCAAAATTTAAAGAAAGGTGATAAAGTTGTAACCTCAGGTGGCATGTTTGGTACTATTTTCGCAATTGATGAAGAGCGTAACCGTATTGTTTTAAAAATCAGCAATGATACCAAACTCGAATTTTTGAAATCTTCGATTGCCGCTAAGGTTGAGAACTAAAAAAAGGAATTATTGTGGCAGTACAACCGATTGTTATATATGGCAATCCGGTTCTGAGAGAAGCATCCCAGCCGGTAGAAAATATCAACCAGAAAATAAAAGATTTGGTATCAGATATGGTTGACACTCTAAAAAAAGCCAATGGCTTAGGTCTATCAGCCGTACAAATTGGCGTACTCAAAAAAATTTTTATTGTCGATCTTTCAGCGATCGATATAAACGCCACCCTTAAAGTATTTATAAACCCGGAAATTATCGAAAAAAGCGAAGAATTAGTGGAAATGGAAGAAGGTTGTTTATCGTTTCCGGGAATTTATCAAAAAATTAGCCGTTCTGCAAAAGTAAAAATTAAGGCATTAGATTTAAACGGCAAAGAGTTTACTATGGAAGCCGAAGGGCTGTTAGCCCGGGCATTCCTACATGAATACTGTCATCTTAAGGGTGAGTTATTTATTGATTTAATATCGCCAATGGCACGGACCATGTTAAGGAGTAAATTAAAAAAGCTGGCTCGCACTTCTTCATAATAGCTCTGCAATATCCTTTTTTAACCTGCTTAAGGTTATAGTTCTGCTTTATAAAATTTCAATATGAAAATTGTATTTATGGGCACGCCTGAATTTGCCTGTAAACCGCTTGAAGTATTGTGCCAAAGCAAACATGAGATTGTAGCTGTAGTAACCGGAGATGATAAACCTCAGGGACGCGGCAAAAAAATACAATCAACGGCTGTTTGCTCAGCGGCAACTTGCGTCAATTTGAAAGTTATTAAAACAAAATCACTTAAGAGTGATTCTCTTTATGAACAGCTTAAAGCTCTGGATGCTGATATTTTTATTGTTATAGCTTTCAGAATTTTACCGCAAAAATTGATTGATATCCCACGAATTGGTGCAATAAATATTCATGCCTCGTTATTACCCAAATATCGTGGTGCGGCACCAATCAATTGGGCTTTAGTAAATGGCGAAAAAGAAACCGGATTGACCAGTTTCTTTTTAAAAAAAACAGTAGATACCGGAGATATAATTCTCCAGAAAAAATTAACAATATTACCAAATGAGAATTTTGACTCTCTTCATAACCGCTTATCAGAAATATCCGGAGATTTTCTTTTAGAATCTTTAGATTTGATTGAAACTGGTAATTATGAACTAAGTACTCAAGATGAGACTCAAACTTCTCCTGCACCAAAGATTAAACCATTTGATGCTTTGATTGATTTTGGTTTTCCGGCTGAACAAATTGTGAATTTTGTTCGAGGAATGTCTTCCCGTCCGGGAGCATATACTTTTTACAATAAAAAAAAATTAAAAGTATTATCTGCCATACCGGTAAACCGTGAATCAATTGAACCTTATATTAATGAATTACCCCGTCCGGGAACTGTCATCAATGTTAAAAAGAAATTGTGGGTCAGTTGTTCAGATGGAGCTGTTGAAATAACACAGGTTCAACCGGAAGGGAAAAAAGTAATGGATGGAAAATCTTATATAAATGGTTGTCGCTTACAATGCGGTGCTTTATTTGGAGAAAATACGCAAGAGGTAAAGGAATAAAATAATGAAAAAAGAAATACTAATCAATTCCAATGATTATGAGACCCGCGTGGCAATTCTGGAAAATGATTTGTTAGTTGAGTTTCAGGTTGAACGTGAAGTTAGCGAACGGATGGTAGGCGATATCTATAAAGGTATTGTAAGAACTGTACTCCCGGGGATGCAGGCGGCTTTTATCGATATTGGATTAAGCCGTGCGGCATATCTGCACTCATCGGATATCGGTAAAGAGAGTGACAAAAATTTTGATCATGATGATTTCGATGATGAAGAAGCTCCTGCTGAAATTATCAGAAAAAAACGAAAAGTTTCTATTGAACGCGTCTTAAAGAAAAATCAGGAAGTTCTCGTTCAAATCATAAAAGAACCTATATCAACTAAAGGACCCCGTATCACTACAGAAATTTCGATTCCTGGGAGATATCTGGTTTTAGTTCCAGATGATGACCATGTGCGGGTTTCAAAAAGAATTTCAAATTGGGGAGAGAGAAAACGGCTTAAAAAGATACTGAATCCTTTAAGACCTGAAGGCTTCGGTCTTATTATCAGAACCGAAGGAGAAGGTCAGGAAGAAGCAAATTTTAGATCTGATATTAAAAGATTGCTAAAACTATGGCGATCACTAAAAAAGAAAGCTGACAGCTCTCAAGCTCCCTTCTTGATACACAAAGAAGCGGAAATGACAGTTTCTATGATAAGAGATATCTTCACAGATGACGTAGAGAGAATACTTATTGATAATAAAAATGATTATAAAAGAATAATCAGCTATTTCCGTCAGGTTGCACCTCATCTTAAAAACCGAGTCGAACTATATAAAGGAGAACAACCGCTATTTGATCTTTATGATCTGGAACCGGAAATTGATAAAATGCTCGAACGTAAAGTATGGCTTAAAAAAGGTGCTTATCTGATTATTGACCAAACTGAAGCGATGGTAACAATTGATGTCAACACTGGACGATATGTAGGGGGAAAAGATCAGGAAGAAACTATTTTCAGAACCAATATTGATGCCGCCCGAGAGATTGCCCGTCAGGTAAGACTAAGAGATATTGGCGGTCTTCTGGTTTTTGATTTTATCGATATGTACAATAGGGATAACCGAAGAAAATTATACGAAGAATTCATAAAATCCCTTGCAAATGACCGAGCCAAAAGAGCTGTTAATCAAGTAACTGATTTTGGTCTCATGGAAATGACAAGAGAAAGAGTTCGCCAATCTCATTTGCACAAACTCTCAGATCCCTGTACTCATTGTAACGGACTGGGTAGAGTTTTATCAAGAGAAACGGTGGCAACTAAAATTGAACGCTGGTTTATGAGAGCCAAAGCAGGCAAAGAATTTGGTTCATTCCATTTGATTATAAATCCAACTTTAGCCGAAGCGATGTCTGACAATGGAACTGACAGAGTTCAAAGATTAATGAAAATTTATAAGTTTAAGATAAATATTGTCAGGGACACTACTATTCCTCTTCAGGATTATAGAGTATTTGACGGTGATTCCAATGAAGAAATCACTAACCTATATAAGGTTTAAACCAAATACCAATTTAGTTAATTAATTTGGTGTTTTTTTATTTTATATGCTAATTATTTTATTATATTAAATGTGATGAACGAAAATAATAAAATGACTCAGGAAATAGAAATCAAGCTCGACCTTGGTTCTTTTACCAATTATTTGAAATTGATTGGTTTTTTAGGACATATTGAAGATGAAATTAAACAGATAAACGCATTCTTTGACAGCAATAATCGTAAATTAGCCAATGCAGGGTGGGCTTTAAGAGTCAGGGCTGAAAACCGAAGAGGACTGGTTACTATTAAAAGTATTGCCACCAACAAAAGTATCGCAACGATAAGACAAGAAGTAGAAACTCAAATCAACCGGCAGGATGCCATAGCACTAATAAATTTACAAGCTGATGTTATGGAACTTCCGGCAATGCCGGTAGAATATCTCCGCCAGGAAGTTGGAAAAATTAAAGTTGAACGGTTAGTGCAATTTGAAAATATTCGTCAACGTAAACTGTTCAAAATTAACGACCAGAATTATATGCTAGAAATTGATAAAACAGAATTTAATGATGGCTCGGTTGAATATGAATTAGAACTGGAACTTTCAGATACTTCAAAGATTGAAACAATCGAGGCTAATCTTAGAAAATTATTCTTAACTCTTGACATTCCATTTATTCGCCAAACAGAATCAAAATTTGCAAGAGCACTCAAGAAAGCAGATATTTTGTAGAATGATATTTTTGTCAAAACCTGCAATTGGCAAACTGTAAAACACAAAAATTAATACCTACTTTTCTCCCAAAAAGAGAAACATAACCTACTTTTCCCGTTTTTTCTACCCGTCTGCCATTGGCAGAGTGGGGTATCCTTATAGCTGTGATTATTTGTACTTTCGTTATGTCTTTTATCCTGTCGTTCTATTTTTTTATCCTGTCGTTCCTGTGAAAGGGTTTGTTGAAGAACCCCGATTATGTCATTGCAATGACAGGAATAAAACTTTATCAACAAGCCCGTACGCAGGCATGATACTGGTAAAATCTATTTGATTTTCAACCCCAAACAAGTTTGAGGTTGCCACCCTATAATCGCAAAAATTTTATTCAACCCACCCCAAGGTGTTTGTTGATAAACCCTCATTTCAGTTGTGTCGGGTCCTGATTCACCAAAGGTGGATTGTGACCCGACACTTAAGCAATTATGATTAAAGGGTAGTGACCCCTGAAAATCTATTCACATAGATTTTTGTGATCCATCGCTCTTCAATCACAACTACCTACCCGCACAACTACTTACCCGGTTCGGGAATATCTTCTGTAATTCCAGCCAGTTTTTTAGCAACCTGAACTTTTTCTTCAAGATTAGCCGTAGCACGAATAACCAGTTTGGCACCATCAGGCGATCCACCACCATGCATACATCCGGGAATTCCTCCCCCAACAGTAGTCCATTCAACCAAACGAGCGGAACGAGTACGTGATTCAGCCGAGTGTTTAGCAGTCATATATTTTTTTATCAAATGCCCGTATTTTTTTGATTCAAAATCTTTATATGACGGTATGCATCCGGTTTCAGCTATTCCACCAGCAATATCCTGTGCCAGAACAGATGTATCATAAGGAAGGGTTGCAACATGAACTTTATTTACATTTGATAATAATGGATTGCATAGCCATGCACCCGAAGGATGCTTCTTGCCTCTTGCGGAGGCGGCAATACCCATTCCAAATGTAGTTTCATTATTTATATGCATTTGAATAATTTTATCTTTGAAAACTTTAGAATTAAGTCCGTTAGTGCGAGCGGTAAGAATAGCCGAGCCTATTTTAATATCTCCCTGACCAGCAACACAACCACCGATTGCGGCACGATAGGGCATAATAAAGTTACTGATAGCTTTTAAGCTATATTTATATTCTTCACACATAAAGACCCGTTCATTAGGAATAAACACATCTTCAAAAAATAGAAACGCCTGCGTTATACCACCTTCGGTAACAGGGTTATCGAATCCTTCTTCTTCATCACGTTTATCGCTTGGGTGACGGGTCTCAACAATTGTTAAGCCTTCAATATCTCTTGGAATTACAAATGAGATAGCACAATCTTTGTCATCTTCTCTGTAACCTGATCCCGGGATAACAAATATTTCATTAGATGCCGCTATCCCGCAAATCATAACTTTTGCACCTCTAACAACAATTCCATCATCTCTTTTTTCTTTTAAATGTAAAAAGACATCTTTGTCTTCCTGCTGAGATGGAGTTTTAGTACGATCCCCCTTGGCATCGGTTATTGCTCCAGCAATACAAATATCTCTTTCTTGAGCATCTTTAAGCCATGTTAAAAATCTCTGATGGTAGTCTGTTCCATTTTCTTCATCCATTTCCCAAGTCGTTACGAACATAGCATTAAGAGCTGTCCAACCGGCACACCTTCCGCCGGTACAGGTTCCGGTTAATTGAAACATCAGACGTTTCAAATCCAAATTTGCATACATATCTTCGGGAGTTTGGACTATAGATAAATATCTGCTAATCGTTTCTCCGGTAAGATGCGAAGTAGTAGTAAATTTATCTTTCAATTCATCATCAAAAGCCGCTTTGAATGTTCTTCCATGCCCCTCAACAGTTCTTTTAGTTGCCGGATGAGTTGTAACATCAGCTATAAGCTCATCGAATTTATAGATATTCGGTTTAAGTTTTTTGAGTGATTCAAGATATTGAGCATAAGTTTTTAAAGCCATGATAGCCTCCTAAAAAATTGTATTTTTCTTAAGTTACAAAATCATAGAAATTTTAACAACCTTTTAAATGTATTGGCATAAAAAAACCGGCTGATGAGCCGGTTTTTTAAATTTATCAAATGTATTAAATATTAGAAAATTAACCAAAGGTTTTCGCTAACCCCGCGCCAAGTGTCCCCTTCGTATAATTCTGCCTTATTATTTAATATGACAATTTTTGTTTTAATTGAATCAGCTGTTGCCATATTAAAATCATCATCGTATCCGGTATTAAGTTTCCTTTTCAAAACAACAGTGTAAAGGTCATTCGTTTCATCGTATTCGTTAATTGCCCGAATATCCCATTTACTGCCCAATTGTGCTTCAGAAAGATTTTGAGCATCACGGTCAATCATCCAACCGGGAATCTTTTGGTTAAGTGTCCATCCGGAAGTTATAGGCCAAAAAGTAGCGGTTGTATCAAATATTGTATCTACTCCACCGTCAGTTATAGTATCATATTTAACTGATATTGTATCATTACGAGCAAGTTTTTCATCGAGATATAAAATATAATCATTAAATTCAGATGTATCCTGATGAACATAAGTTGGTTCACCAAAAACTGATGGATTCTCCCAACCGATTTTTACTACTTTGGTCCCTGCCGAATCAAGAGATAATGAATCTGCTGAGCTATAATTGTATCCTTCGGCAAAACCTCCGGCACCGGTTGTTAAAACACGCCAGTTCCAGGCGTCCCAGATTGTTGAAGTTGTGTCCGGATCTTTAAAAAGAACATATAATTGGTCTTCTGCTTGTTCTACTATATCTTTTCTATCGATTTGAACAAAGCCGGAAGTATCATCTGATACATAATAATGTTCACGCCAGGCATTGAAATTAGTATC
>QNAD01000006.1 GCA_003641345.1 Candidatus Zixiibacteriota bacterium
CCATTCAAACTAAAACGACAAATTAACAGACAACTAAAAGTGATATTTAACATGGTTACAGTTACCACTAATGTGAGAAATCATATCTGAACTCAAAGTTACCTTTTATTATGAGGCAACGCGATGGTATAAAAAAGCTCCATTTTCAAGTGGAGCTTTTAAGTCCATGTGGGGTTGACTATTCAATAGGCAGAACTTTTTAATTTTCATTTGGGATCAATGAGACGACCTTCGCAATTTTCTATTATATACAGAAAAGCACTTATCCCTAAAGTGCAATCATCATTATTGTCAAATTCCTCATAACAAATAGGTCCAGTTTCATAATTATTTTCTTGCGACAATTTGACCTTGTAAACTTAAAATAGTCAATAAAGTTATAATGGAAACTTTAACTTAAGACGACTTAAAAGTTTAGTAAATAATATAGTTTCTTGGTTTCCTGATAAAAACATTGAAGAATTAATTTATCTTGCGAGTAATCCTAAAAATCCAGAATATAATAAAATTGTTGAAAAAGTGAGGATATGTAATGATAGAGAGAATTCTAACATATTCCTAACACTTTTCTAATGATTATGTATTATATACATTATATATAAGAGGATATTATGAATAACAAACATATAATTATCATTGAAGATGAAGCCGACATTCAAGAACTGATTAAATATACTCTTTCCAAGGAGGGTTATAAAGTCACCGGTTTTACTTCAGGAGAAGAGGGTTTAAAATCTGTCAAGCAATTAAAGCCAGATTTAATTCTGCTAGATCTAATGCTTCCTGGGATGGATGGTTTGGAAATTTGCCGTCAGTTAAAAAAAGAATCAACGACAGATCACATTCCTATCATAATGCTTACAGCCAAAACAGAAGAATCTGATATTGTCAGCGGACTTGAAATGGGTGCTGATGATTATATAACGAAACCATTTTCGCCCAAAGTTTTAATCGCTCGTATAAGATCTCTCTTTAGACGGCTAAAGTCAAAAGAGATTACTGAACAGTCTGTGATTGAGTTGGATGACATTATTATCAATCCCGGCAAATTTGAAGTTTTGGTTAACAGCAAACCTATTGTTTTAACTTTAACCGAGTTTCAGATTCTGCATCAACTTGCCAAAAAACCGGGTTGGGTTTTTACGCGTGATCAATTAATAGATTCAATCCGCGGGGAAGATGTAATTATTACCGATCGCTCAATTGATGTTCAGATTGTTGGCCTCCGGAAAAAACTTGGCAAGTTAGGACATCAGATCGAAACAGTTCGTGGAATAGGATACCGTTTCAAGGAGTAAGTGTGGCTAAGAAAAAAATGATCCGTCAACTTATCATACCTTTTACTCTGATAATCTCAATTTCTATGTTAATTCTGACATGGTTTTTGTTTTCATCGTTAAGGTCATTCTATCTTGAGGAAACTCAAAAAAGCCTTCTTGCTAAGTCATATATTTTTGAACAACAAGTAATTCCATATTTAGTTGGGGAAGAAATTAACTTATCAGTTTTACAAGAGCTTTGCGACCAAATCGGGGACTCATCAAAAACAAGGATTACAGTTATGCTTCCAAGTGGGGTTGTTGTTGCAGATTCTGAGGAAGAACCTGATAAGATGGATAATCACAATTATCGGGAGGAGATGAAAAATGCCTTGTCTGGAAATGTTGGTTATTGTATTAGATACAGTAACACTTTACAAAGATCAATGATATATCTGGCGATACCACTAAAAGAGGATAACAAAATAGTAGGTGTTCTCAGACTGTCCGTGACTACTGCGTCCATCGATAAAACCTTGAACAAGCTTTTTATAAGAGTTGCTTTCGCCGTTTTGTTCGTTGCTGTATTAGCGGCTATTACCGCTTTATTTATTTCTAGAAAGATTAGCAGACCTCTTGAAGTCCTTAGGATAGGAGCCAAGCGATTTGCCAGTGGAAAATTTGACGACTTGCTTCCAATTCCTGAATCAAAAGAAATAGCACAACTTGCGGAAGCCATGAATAGTATGGCCTCCGAACTCGATAAGAAAATCAGAATAATAACCCAACAAAAGAATGAACAAAAAGCAATTCTTCAAAGCATGATTGAAGGGGTTATTGCAGTCGATAAATCTGAAAATATAATTATTATGAACAACGCCGCAGGAGAACTATTTTCTGTTGATTCTGATCAGTCGCAAGGCAAATCTGTCTATGAAATAATAAGAAATTCAGAACTCCAGAATATTATTTTAAAAACTTTCAAAAGTAACAAGCACCATGAAGGTGAACTCATTCTTAACCTTAAAGAAGAAAAATTTATTAGTTACAATAGCTCTATCCTAAAAGGGCCTTCAGGGAAGAGCATTGGCACTTTATTGGTTATTAATGACTTAACACGTTTACGTCATCTGGAAAATATCAGGCAGAATTTAGTTGCCAATGTCTCTCATGAACTTCGTACACCGATTACTTCAATTAAGGGCTTTGTCGAAACTTTATCTGAAGGTGCTATTGATAATAAAGAGGATTCCCGTCGTTTTCTCGCTATCATTGATAAGCAAGTAAACAGATTGAATGCTATTATTGAAGATTTATTGTTACTTTCAAGTATCGAACGGAACAATGGTAAAAATGAAATTTTACTGACCGATGAATCTGTTTTTGAAGTTATAACATCTGCTGTTGAAATTTGTCACAACAAAGCAACGAGTAAAGATATAATTATCTCTGTTGAATGTGATAATAGACTAAGAGCAAAATTTAATGCCCCTTTGATGGAGCAAGCCCTTGTGAATCTTATTGACAACGCCATTAAATACAGCTCGAATAGTAATCAAGTTATTATTAAATCATCAATAAGCAATGGTCAGATCGAAATATCGGTACATGATAAAGGTCAGGGAATTGACAAAAAACATTTTCCTAGATTATTTGAACGATTCTATGTGATTGATCAAGCTCGAAGTCGAGAACTTGGCGGTACAGGTCTGGGGCTTGCTATCGTCAAACATATTGCTGTCGCTAATAGAGGTTCTGTAAAAGTAGAAAGTGTGCCGGGAAAGGGTTCTATTTTTACCATTGAATTCCCTGTAACTGATTAACATACAGCAGACAACAATCTTTATTAAAGCTTAACTTTTCCTTAATACAATCCTAACAATTAAATCGTTTTAATGGGTAACAAAACTTTTTGGGAAAAAAGTTAAAGGAGAAACTTTAAGGGAAAGCAGTTAAAGGAAGGAATTAAATGAAACGGTTATTTATCGTAATAATCACACTACTGACAGTAACGTTTTCAAACGCATCTGCCTCAGACACAAAAGTCAATGGTAGGCTTTATACTGATTGGACATTGGAAACATCCGATGATGTAGACAGTGAAAATTCTTTTTCAATTAGCCGTGCGTATGTTACGGTTAAGTCAAAATTATCAGATTTTACTTCGGTTAGAATAACAACAGATATTAGAGAAGTTGATAATTTTAGTGGTTATACAATTATTCTTAAATATGGATATTTTGACTGGAAACCGAAATTTGGCAATGGCAAATTAAAAGTCCGTTTTGGTTTACATGCCACTCCATACATTGACCGCATGAACAAACTTTGGGGTCGTCGTTATATGTTAAAAACAGCCAGTGATTTAAATAAATTTGTGACTTCTTCGGATTTAGGCGCCGGATTGATTTTTGGACTTGGTGAAAAGGGGAAAACCGGTTCTGCTTCGGTGCATATTTTCAATGGTAGTAGTTATTCTCACATCGAAGATGAAAATAAAAATAAAAACATCAATGCTCATATTTTATTAAATCCGTTCATTAACAATGAGAAACTGAAAAGATCACAAGTTCAGGCTCAAGCCTATCTGGGCACTCAGAATGAAACAATAGCTGATAATGAGGATGCCTCTGATTACAAAATGCAGTTGTTCTCATTTGGTGGTTTGTTAGGATATAATAACACATTTGATTTAGGGCTTGATTTAAATTTTCTGACCGAAGGTCCCGGAAATGCTTTAGATGATGATATTAAAAGCAGTGCCTTCTCATTGTTTGGCACTCTGTATTTTGCAGATTTGGTTGAAAATGAGTCATTTGTTCGCACATTAAATCTATTCGGAAGATTTGACATATTTGATCCGGACAGAGATATGGATGATGATGGAGAATTTATGTTTGTCGCCGGCATTGAATGTAATCCAGTTAAAGGATTCAAAGCATCATTAAATTATAAAACAATCAACCCGGAAGATGATAGTCAAAACTCTATGTCTTATTTATCAATTAACACGTTGGTTAAATTTTAATTTAAGGAGTGAAAAGTAAATGAAAAAAGTTATCCTGTTACTTGCCGTTTTTGTAATGATGACCGGTTATATTTTCTCCGGTCAGACAATTACTATTAAAGGCTCTGACACATTAGTAAGATTAGGTCAGCGTTGGGCGGAAGAATATATGAAACAGAATCAGGGAACAGTAATTCAAGTTTCAGGTGGCGGGTCAGGTACCGGCATTGCCGCACTTTTAAACGGCACGACCGATATTTGTGAAGCTTCCCGTGATATGAAAGAAAAAGAATACAAACTTGCCGAAAGTAAAGGGATCAAACCTTACCGCGTTTCAGTAGCTCTTGACGGCATTGCCGTATTTTTACATGAAAATAACCCAATACAAGAATTATCCCTATCACAATTAAAAGGAATTTACACTGGTGCCATTGTTAACTGGAAAGAAGTTGGCGGACCGGATCATATAATTATACTTTATGGTCGTGAGAACAATTCAGGGACCTATGCTTTCTTCAAAAAGAGAGTCTTAAACAAAGAAGACTATGCTGATAGAACTCAAACTCTTCCGGGAACAGCAGCTGTTGTAAACGCCGTTGCTAACGATCAATATGGTATTGGCTATGGTGGACTTGCCTGGGCAAAGGGCGTGAAATTTGCAGGTGTAAAAGAATCTGACAATGACAAAGCTGTTATGCCTACTGTTGAAACAGTTTCTGATGGAACTTATCTAATTTCACGTGATTTGTATTGGTTCTTCAATTGTAAGCCAACCGGTAAATTGAAAAAAATGCTAAATTGGTGCCTATCAGATGAAGGACAGAAAATCTCAGAGTCTATTGGTTATGTTCCCCTCTCTAAAGAGCAAGCCTCGGCTAATCTCATTAAATAAAGAAATTTTATGTTTATTGTTGAAGCATTGGGTAAAGCATTATCTTTGCCCAGTGTTTCTCAGAATTGGCTATTGACAAAAATGAAAAAGTTAAAGTTTAAATCAAAATCAACAATTGGTGAGTACATCGGCAAAAAAATCATCACTATTAATTCTTTTGCCGCACTGTTCGCTATTTTATTGATATTTGTTTTTATCTTTAAAGAAGCACTTCCCATTTTCTACGATGAATTTATCCAAGAAGAAGTCTCTGTTGAGAAAATGATTTTCAAGCAATCGTTTGCTGAGGGACGTGATGCTAAATTCTCATGGCAGCCCAACTCTGACAATCCCCGCTATTCATTGTTGCCACTGTTTGTTGGTACTCTGAAAGCAGCCTTGATAGCTATGCTCTTCGCCGTTCCGCTTGGAGTCGGAGGAGCTATCTATTCTTCTCAATTTGCTTCAAAACGGATGCGAGAAATAATTAAACCAGTTATTGAACTTCTCTCAGGGATTCCATCGGTAGTTCTCGGTTTTTTTGCGCTAATTGTTCTGGCGACATTTTTGCAAAACAGTTTTGGTTTCACCTATCGGTTAAACTCAATTAATGCGGGTATTGCTTTAGGTTTGGCGGTTATACCGATTGTCTTTACGATTTCTGAAGATGCCCTTATATCGGTTCCAAACTCTCTCAAAGATGCAGCCTTAGCATTGGGAGCAAACCGTTGGCAGGTTTCGTTTACGATGACATTACCAGCGGCTTTCCCCGGGATTGCTGCCGGTATCGTTTTAGGTTTTGGGCGGGCTATTGGGGAAACAATGATTGTATTGATGGCTTCCGGTAACGCCGCTATAATATCTGAAAATTTTGGAGATTCTATTAGAACTTTTTCAGCAACTATCGCTGCCGAATTGGCAGAAGTTGTTTTTGGTTCGGCTCATTATTCTGTTTTGTTTTTCCTTGGCACCCTTTTGTTTGTTTTTACATTCCTGATAAATATTGGCGGTGACATAATCCTCAATAAACTGAAGGGAAAAATGCAAGGGGAACAATCGTGAAATTAACCATAGAGAAATTACATACGGCTTCAAATATTACAGATCAATTTAAACCCAAATCTAGTGGGATTATCCCAAAAGGATTGACATTAATTGCCGTCCTTATTATCACATCAATATTAATTGTTATTCTTGGAAATATAATTCTGGGTGGTATAGGCATTATTAGTTGGGATTTTCTAAGCTCACCTCCGGAAAATGGTATGGAATCGGGCGGAATTTTTCCAGCTATTTTCGGGACGGTAGCTCTGGTTATTTTGATGACTATCGCAGTTGTACCGATGGGTGTAATGACCGCTCTTTATCTAAATGAATTTACTACGCCCGGGTCAAAAATAACCCGTATCATCAGAATCGGCATCAACAATCTTGCCGGAGTACCATCAATTGTATTTGGATTGTTCGGGCTCGGATTTTTTATTGGGTTCATTGGTAGCGGTATCGATTCAATTTTCTATGATAGTGGGCGACCGGTCTGGGGTCAACCGGCAATTATCTGGGCTTCGCTTACCATGGCATTATTAACCCTACCGGTTGTAATAATCTCAACTGAAGAAGCATTGCGAACTATTCCTCAAGATATAAAAGATGCATCATACGCCCTGGGTGCAACTAAACTGCAGACAATACGAAGGGTTATTCTACCTCAGGCAATGCCCGGGATTTTCACCGGAGCAATTTTAGCTATTAATAGAGGAGCAGGTGAAGTCGCCCCAATTATGTTTACCGGAGCTGCCTATTATTTGCCATACCTGCCTCATAAATTAAATGACCAATTTATGGAAATGGGATATCATATATATGTAATGGCAACCCAATCACCGGACATTGAAGCCACCAAACCAATTTTATATGGGACGGTTTTAGTGTTACTCCTATTGACATTTATGCTTAATTTCGTGGCCATTATATTACGCTCTAAAATTCGCTCAAAACGTTTGACAATTTAAAAATAGATAAATTATGTTAACAAACGAATTAAAACCAAAAGATAAAAACAATTCCGTAAGACAAAAGAATATTAAGATATCGATTCGTGATCTTGACTTTTTCTACGGAGCACAACAAGCCTTATATAAAGTCAACATTGATATTATTGAGAATGAAGTTACCGCTTTAATTGGTCCCTCTGGATGCGGAAAATCAACATTTTTAAGAACTCTCAACAGAATGAACGATACTATTGCTGGGACAAAAATTACCGGAGATGTTTTATTAGATGGAACCAGTATATACAAAAACTTTAAAGATGTGTCGTTACTTCGCACAAAGGTTGGCATGGTATTCCAGAAATCAAACCCGTTTCCAAAATCTATATTTGAAAATGTAGCATATGGATTAAAAGTAAATGGGATTAATGATAAAGCACTCATTACCGAAGTTGTAGAAAACGCTCTGAAAAAAGCCTTTCTATGGAAAGAAGTAAAAGATAAACTCAACAAATCAGCCTTTTCACTTTCCGGAGGACAGCAACAAAGATTATGTATAGCAAGAGCTCTGGCAATCCAACCGGAAATTATTCTGATGGATGAACCGGCATCTGCTTTGGATCCACTTTCGACCTCGAAAATTGAAGACCTTATTGGCGAGTTAAGAAAAGATTATACTATTATTATAGTTACACACAATATGCAGCAAGCTGCCCGTGTATCGGGAACAACAGCCTTTTTCTATGAAGGTGTAATGATTGAATTCGGGAGAACGAAAGAAATATTTACAAAACCAAAAAAGAAAAAGACGGAAGATTATATAACTGGAAGATTTGGATAAAGGTATCATTATGACTAAAAGATTTATAAATGAGATTTTTAAATTAAAGAAAAAAATTCTTCAATTGACAGCTATGGTAGAGGGAAACCTACAGAAAGCCGTAAAAGCTGTTACGGAATTTGATACTAAACTGGCCGAATTGGTAATTGAGTATGATAACCAAATTGACAGTTTTGAGGTGGAAGTTGAAGAAGAGTGTTTAAAAATATTAGCACTTCATCAACCGGTAGCAGCTGATTTACGATATGTGATTGCTTCATTAAAAATCAATAATGATCTTGAAAGAATCGGCGATTTGGCTGTTAATATAGCCAAACGAACAATCAGAATCCAAAAACACAATAATATTCAAATACCTTTTGATTTGTCGGGGATGCTCAAACTGACTACAAAAATGGTAAAGAAAAGCACTGATTCTCTCATTGCAAATGACAGCCAGCTAGCAAGGCAGGTTTGTTTTGACGATGATGAAATTGATGATCTTCATAAAAATTCAATAAATATATTAAAAGAAAAAATCAAGCAGGATCCAAAGCTCATAGATTATTATATCAGTTTATTAAATGTTTCCAGAAATTTGGAACGCATAGCTGATCATGCAACTAATATTGCCGAAGACGTTATTTACAATGTTGAGGGTGAGATTGTAAGACATAAAGATGCTGATGTTTAGATTTGACATACAAACTTGTGCCATATTTGTGCCATCTTGAGTGAAAAACACACCAAAATACACACAACCAAACAAAACCAAATAAAAGGTGGAAATCGTTGGCGTTTTTTACGATGGGCGGTGTCCTAAATTTTGTGTAAACAGTTAATTGATTATTTCAAATTCTTGGTACTCTGTTTCCAAATCTTATAGCAAATTGATGCACCGCAAGCGACCAGTTCCGTATCGGCATGGTCCATTTTTTCATAATATTCTGTAGTGCATATACAATAAACCCTTTGACATACTTGCCAAAGGATCTGATTTACAATCTATGCGGGAGTTACGAGACGAGTTCATCAACTGGGTAATTAAGGAAGTAGCCTGATTTCAACTAAAAGAGAGAAGGAACTTAGATATAGTGCTGTTTCAATCCACGCCCCCGCAGGGGGGGCGACTGCAGCATGTCTAAGTTAATAGACAGTATTTATTTATATGTAATATTCCGAGAAGTAAAGTAAAAATGACTATATATAATCGACAAGACACATAAACGACTACATATCTTAAAGTAACACTTGGATTTACGAGAAGTGCGAAGCTACGCTTAAATTTATGTGTAACTATGGTTCGCATTTATATTATTAATGGACCTTCAGGATCATAACTTTCTTTAGTCCCAATATGTTCGATTCTGGTTTTCCAATTTTTCCCCAGAAAATAAAAACGAAGAGAGTCTTTCTCTTTATTAATTTTATTTGCCAACTTTTTCCTCAGAACAGTCCATTGAGCCGGGTCAACAAGACATTCAAACACAGAATTTTGAACTCTTTGACCAAAATCTTCACATATTTTTGCAATATGCCTTAGTCGTTTTTTCCCAGCATCTGTTTCTGTGCTGACATCGTAAGTTACTAAAACCAACATAATATATTTATCCTTAAATTAAAAGAATTTATTTAATAACAAAAGGAGGATAGGCATCAATGTCTCCTCTTAGAAACCGAGCCATAAGCAGCGTCTGAGCGTGCGGAAGCAATCCGACCGATATTTTTTCATTCAAGAAGGGATGCATAATTTCATCTTGTTTTCTCTTTTGATAGGTAGTCAAAAGCAGTTTTCTACCTTTTTCACTCATCACTATCGCATTTGATTCGGAATTTATAAAATCTTTTCCTTTGATTTGATTTCTATTTACAAGGGTTAGTGCTAATCTATCAGCTATATATGGTCGTAATTCTTCCATTAAATCTAATGCTAATCCAGGTCTTCCGGAGCGGTCGCGATGTAAATAACCAACAGCAGGGTCAAGTCCGACAGCCTCAAGTGCCGAAGAAATATCATGCATTAGAATAGTATATAAAAAAGAAATAAGGGCGTTCATTTTATCTAAGGGTGGTCTTCTGCTTCTTTTATGAAAAAAGAAATCATCTTTTTGATTTACGATTAAAAGATCAAAAACATTAAAATATTCTTTGGCAGCCATTCCCTCGACACCTCTTACCGAATCCAGTTTAATCGGTTCTTTTAACTCTTTGAGCAATTTCAACATCTTAGAGGCAGTTTTTTTTAGGGTTTGGTTTAGTTCCGGTTTTTCTCTTGCTGTTCTTAATATAACAGCTCTGGAATTATTGATTTTTGCTATAACAATTGAGCGGGCAAAATCTGCTGAGAAGTTTTCATTGTCGGCTTTTCTATATTGTTCACGTCTCAGCATGACATTACCGGAAATAGGTCCCTGTATTCTTGCTAAAAATTTTCCATATTCAGTTAAGAAAGAAATTTGAACATTATTTTTTGCACAAAAGCCCATTAGGAATGGACTACATGAAACATTTCCAAAGCAGATAATATTTTCAAGATTATGAATTGGGACACGAAGTTTAGTTTCATGTTCTATAGAAATTTTAACTGTTTCTCTTTCTTTTGACAAATAAGCCCCATGAGTAGTAACATAAAGCGTGTTAAGTAATTTTTTCATTTTCCCCTGCCGTCTTCTGAATTTTCAGCATCAGAAATTATATTATCTATATATTTTTTGGCAGTAATATTTTTTGAAACTGCTTTTGGAAGGCATATATTAAAAATTGAACAACTGCGACAGTGTTTTTTGTAAACAGGAGGAGGAGTTTTCCCAATTTTGTTATATTTGTGAAGTTTTTCGATAAGATGTTTTGTACTGTTCCGAAGTTTTTTATCAATTAACACATCGTATCTTTTGTTTGGTTTTCCGTAATAAATAATACCTGCCGGAATTTTTACGTCGAGCATTTCTTCAAGGCAGAATGCCTGAGCACATAACTGTACTTCATCGCAATATTCAGCTTTTGGTTTACCATGTTTATATTCGATAGGAATCGGCATCCAAAGACCTTCTATTTTTTCTAAAGTAACCCCGATATTATCGGAGTTACTTTTTGAATCGGTACTGTTAGTATCTATTCGATGAAATTCAACAACATCGGTAATACCTGTTAATCCAAGATTGAGAGACCGCACGCGTAAAGTGCGTGCGATCCTTAAGTTACCCCTTACTTCGGTTTCACCGGAGTCAGCTTTTTCATGCATCTGAGAACCTTCGGCAGTCAGAACATTTTCTGCCCATATATGCTCCAGATACATCAGCCCCCATTGGCGTTCGCAAAAAGCCAAATGCTGAAGTGCCGAAATAGGAAGCAGGTCGTCTTCGTTAAACATGTTTCAATTCACATCCCCGCATGGGGAGAGATTCCTATTTTCTTAATAGTTCAACTCCGGAAGGTATGTTTGCCTCATCAATTGTGACAACATAGTCGGAGAACTTGCGGGGAGCATCAACCCCTTCCTTCTTTTCAATATTGACAAGATCGAACAATTTATGAGCCGGTGCACAACCTAATAAAGATTGCTGTATTCTTTGAGTTTGATCAGAATCTGTTCCGACATGTTTAAAAACAATAATATCATGGACAGTCATAAGACCTTTACTTGATGAACGGTCATGTTCGTACATATTCTTGAGAGCTTTCCAGAAAAGATTCAAATCGTCATCAGTAAATCCGGTATCCTCGGCAAGATGAGCTGAGATAAATCCTTTACCGACATAGAGGCCATATGGGATAAGATTTTTCCTTCCAATTGTGCGAAGTTTATCTTCAGGTTGGTCATCTTCCCATTTTTTAAAATCTTCACTATTTTTAGCTCCTTTCACATTTTCAGTTACAGCCATTCTGGTTACTGACAAATCCATAGGCAGAACCGGGTCGACTGAGCTTGAGAATGCTATCTGAATTGGACCTCTTACCTGTCCGGCGTTGGCGCCGGTACTCATCACAGCACCAAATGTTCTAACATCATAGAAGTTTTTACACATCCAGTCACGAGCGGCATACACTTCTTTCTTGTTTGCACTTTTACTTGGATCAAATTCACTATTCGTTTGTTCATGAGCAATAAAAATTGGTCTGTTTAAATTTGTTGCTTGTTCAATAAAAATAGAAAATGGGGATTTGTTTTCTTTTGCTAATTGAACATAGTTGCGAATTCTCCGTTTGACGGCAACATCGGATACCAATCCGTGCATATTTTCCGGGTCTATTCGAGGAGCATTGGCAGCATCGGGGTCGCCGTTTGGGTTACCATTTTCACAGTCGAATAAAAACATAAATTCATATTTATTTGTTATAACTTTAGACATTTTTGACTCCTTTTATTAGTTATTTTCTACTTTGTTATTATTTTCTTTATCTTCTTTTTTGGTTTTCATGTCAGCCATTTGGTGATAATACCCAAGGGCAAATAGTGACTGCTGTTCCAGTGTCAGGGTACTTGGGACAGAATCTTTGATACCATTCCAAATATTACCAATTTTTGATTCAAACCAGTTTGCTAATCCTTTGTTATCGAGTTTGTTCAAATGATGCTGGCTTGTGTTTGTAAGTCTTCCGAAAACTAAAGCAGGTGTTGCACTTGCTGAGGTATAGTATCTTTGGACAACACCGGCACCGACATCGCCTAAAGCTGCGTATTGAAGCTGGGCAAATACTGCCATTAACCGACCGCAATGGTAAGCAGGTTCGGGATGGTTTGGGTTTAGTGATGGTTGCATAGTTTGTTCCTTTCTAAAAAATTTATCTTTTCTAATATGATATGCTTTCATAAGTCCCATACGGGCATGACTAAATGTTTTATTATCAATAATATCAATTCGCATTCGCACTAACGCTTCCGCTAATGCTGATTGAGGAATTGATTCACCTGTTAGAGCCACTCGCCACATCTTTGTAATGAATGGAGCAGGTAAATCTTTGAGATCTCTAACAGTTGCTCCAAGAACAGCCATAAACTTTGGCGGTTTTGCTGTTCCACTGCCGTCACGATGAACAATCTCAAAATCTTCAAACCAAAGTTTTATATTATCAACTAAATTCTCAAACTGCCCTTCCATCCAGTCACGCACCATTACACGCCCTGAGGCACCGGAGAGGGTAAGTGCGTAATAGTAGTTATTATGAAGTTCCGGTTTGCTTCCGGATTTAAGAGAATTTAATAGTTCTTTTGCTTTTTCCTGTGCCGCCATTTCCTCTGTATCATCAATCTTGAGAAAGCTGTCAGGATCATATAGAAATTCAAGCGGATTATCTTTAGGTCGAATTGTTTCTTTGAACCAGTGAACAACTTTGGCATTTCCTATACGAGTACCATGCTCTTTTATAAGCTGGTTTAAAGCCGCTGAATAAACGGCTGATTCTTCAGCAGAAACTGCAGAATTTTCAGCCTGTGACAGTTCATAAGAACAAAACGAATCCTGTTTAAAGCTTAATAAAGCATCTCCAGCCGCCAAGCCACCAACATCGCTCAGTTTTTTTATTTTTGGTTGTACTTTTTGAGGATTTACAAGTTCACCTGATACAAAACACCGCATTAAATTAGTTTTATCTTTTTTGCTCTGTTTTTTACCATCTTTAGGGAATAGATTAGCTCTGTAATCACGCCACCACTGATGCCAAAAATCTGAGTCAACCGGATAAGAGTCATTTATTCTAAAAGTAATTTTATCAACATCTCTTACTTTTAATTCTGTCAATCTTGACTGAATTCTTTGGAGAGTAGTTTCATTTTCAAGCAGGTCAGCAATTTTTGCAAAATCTGAATTTACAGAAGAAGCTTTTTGTAACAGCATTATAAAATATTTATGTTTCAGCTTTACTTTTTCATCTTCTGATTTTTTGCCATATAAAGCTACAACATCTGCTGTTTCGACAAGGAAATGACTTTTTGTTATCCCGCCTGATTTCATATCAGAAAAATTGAAATCCGGACATTTAGTAAATGTTTTACCTGGATTTCTCTTTGCTTCAACATCTCCTATCTCGATAACATCTAAAAACTCTCCTTTAACAGAACAGTCGATTATCCAGCGGATATCTTTTGAAGAAAATCCTGCTTCTGCTGATATTCCCTGCTTTTCTGCATATTCTTTTAATAAGTGCAGCATTAGCGTTCCCTCCTGACGCCTTTGTAAACCTCGTTACTACTGTATTCGGGAACTATCATCACTCCGTTTTTTACAACCGGCTTAAAAAGTGAAATACAGAGATTATGGTTTTCTTTTTTCCAGTTTTCTTTTTCATAAAAACGGTCGAGATCAAAAACATCGTACAGCATCCATCCGAGATTTTCCATATCAACTGGTAATGTATCGTGGTTTTGGTTGGCATTTTCAAGATAATCAAAATAAGCCGGAAATTCCCGACAGCCCAAATACGGCTGATAGATACATTTTCCTTTGGAAGCTCTCCGTTTGAACTGCTCATTTAGTGCGGTCATACGGTTCTCAAACCCAGAACGAGGAATGATTTTAGCGTGAATAAGATATGCAACATTTTTAAGTGCCATTGTCTGGCGTTGCGTACGACCTTTGGTGTCGCCCATACCATCAGCCCAGATAGGTTCCACTTCCGTATTACCTTTTATCCATTTTTTGACATTAGACTCAGAAATTTTGTCTTTAACTTCATTACGTCGCAAGGCAATGTAGCTTGGTGGCTTAAGTATTTCATTCTGAGTGTAACTTGGGTGTTTCAGCAGTTCAATTTGAGTAATTTGCCACCTGAATTCTTTTGATTTGCAATAAATTGCATCAAAAATTCCCCGTGCTGCCGACGGAGTGATAATAGGGTAACTGAACCGTTCTACTTTCATTTCGGGACGTGTAAAACAAGCCAGATCACCCCAAACTTTGAGAATATGCGTTTTGGGTTGCATAAAATCTCCCTTACGTTAAAATATTAAGCGATTAAAATATTATCATGTTTTGTAATCAGACCTTTATCTTTATCATAATGTGATTTATCCAAATATATAAACCAATTGTCTGTTTCATCTTTTTTATGGTTTATAGGTACGGGATCTAACTGACACCAGATGTCACTATTTTTTGAAGGGCGATAAATACTTACCGTAAATGGTTTTGACTTTGCAATCCAATTACGGGTTAAACCATTTGATTTTGCTTCTAATTTTAAAGATTCATACATATCCAGATCATAAGGCACAATGACGTTTATAGTATCAGATTTAATGTATTTGTAAATTTCAGCAACTGTTTTGAAGTCTTGCATTTTAATTGCATTGATTAATTCAATATTTTGATTTTGCGGATTGCTGATATTATATAACTTTCTATAATATTTATTGAATAACTCAGGAGATAAATTTTCTAATTGTGTAACATCCATTTCTCTAAGTAATGAAGTGGTTACACTTGTCGCTTGCTTATATGCTCCGGGTGGACATAGATTGCCCACAACATCAGGGACAAACAAATGTACATACCCCTGAGAGAGATTTCCGTTACGGTTGCATCGTCCTGCTGCTTGAGCAATAGAATCAAGAGGAGCCATAGCACGATATACAACAGGAAAATCTATATCAACACCGGCTTCAATACATTGTGTTGATACAAGAGTTACCGGTTTCTTCTCATTGAGTAGAGAACTAACAGTGCGAAGGGTTTTCTGACGATGCAAAGGACACATATTAGTTGAAAGATGATATAAGTTTTCAATATCTTTCTTCTCAAGTTCATCATACAACTCAATTGCATGGCGTTTTAAATTCACAATTATTAGCGATTTGTCTGATTGGAAAATATTTTCTGCTAAATTTTCCCATTTTGTTTTTGTGTCAAAATCAGGAAGTTTTATTTTAGTACGATTTATTATTGAAAACAAATTTTCTGTGTCAGTTACAATTTCTTTTGGAACCCATCCGGTTGAGGCATATTTTTTTATTTCATCATTTAAACTATTAAAAGCCGGTTGGGTGGCTGTTGAAAAGAGAACCGTTGAATTGTATCTCTTTGCTAAATGCGATAATTTTGCCAGTGTAGGAATACATAAATTGGTAGGCAATGTTTGGACTTCATCAAAAAGAATAACTGAATTTGCTAAATTATGTAATTTGCGGCAGGCTGATGACCTGTTTGAAAACATCGACTCAAACAACTGAACAGATGTTGTTATGATAATGGGAGCATCCCAATTTTCTGTTAAAAATTTCTTTTGATAGTTGAATTTACTCTGACCGTTGTCACCATATTCATTAGTATGCATATTTGATAGACTATGATGCTCTAAAATATAATCGTCACCAAAACTATCTTTAAATATTTGTCTATAAATTGATGCTGTTTGCTCAATAATACTCAAGTATGGAATAACAATTATGATTCTATCAAGATTATATTTTACGGCATGCTTTAATGCAAATGCCAGCATACTCAATGTTTTGCCGGAACCGGTTGGAGCAGTTAAGGTATATAATCCAATCGGTCTTTCTGCAGTTTCTAAACAATCGTTTAATAATTGAGACCGCATCAGGTTTACATCATTAACAGCAACAGATTTTTTTGAAATCTCATCAATATATTGTTTTAAAATTTTGAAAGCTTTTGAGGAATTTAATTTACCCCCTTCTTTGCGATAAATTTTCTTTCCAGATTCATCAGAATTAAAAAATGCCTCTGTTTCTATGAAGTCTGAATCTACTAAACAAGAATAAAGCATCTGAACATCAAGCATACTTGCTACTTTACCGGTTTCGCCGGGATTGTAGTTTGTTTTAAAATTATCAGGCGGAAGTATTATACCATCATTTTTAAATCTCTTAAGCAGAATTTTATAGTCAGGAATTGTGGACTCAGATAAACGTAACCCATCAGGGTGGTATTCCATTAGTTTTTCAGGATTCAAATTTTCTAAAGAATCCCTGTCCCCTTTTTGCAGTCCAATATGATGCCCCTGTATAGCGAGAGCTACCGCAACTCCATGCTGTCTATACTCCATTAGTGCTGCCCAGGCACCGATTGACCAATGATCAATCCTTTTCACTTTATGAGGATTCTTAAGCCTTTCTTGAAAGAGGTCACCATATTTTCCTAAATCATGGAGAATACCTGCTATATATGCCTCTTTTTCAGCGCCAAAATTTTTTGCATATCCAGCAGTCCTGTTTGCAACATCTAATAGATGATTACGAAGTACGCCTATAATACCATTTATATTTTTTGAATGTGATAAATATTTGTTCATTTTGTCTCCAGCTTTTTATTGAAAATAAATAAAGTATATTAAATATATGATCGATAATCAAGACTGGTAAATATATTTTAAGTAATCGGATTATTTAAAGATAGCACAGATTTATATTAATTGACATTTGCTTCCATTCAGTAAGGAAAAGTTTCAGGAAAGTGTTTGTAATGATAAAAAGTGCTTCTTATATTTAAATAATAAAAAATGAAAAGCAATAACGATTCTGAACTTAATATAAATGTATGAATGAGAGTAATTCAAATCAATTCTCTTCTCTACAAAGTGAGCTATATCGAAAAATATGTTCATATTTAATTTGCACAGATAGTTCACTTCTGTCAGCTGCAGCTGCTGAAATTGATAAAGCCAACAGGTTTTCACTCTCATTAACAATAACAGGAGAGAAAAATAAAGAGTATCATAAAATTATAAAAATAATCAAAAGTCTTGGTATTAATTACACCGAAATAGAGTTTTCACCAGAAATTAAAAGAAGGTCATGGTCATGGGTAAATGAGTCGAATAATATGAATTTGAGGATACTGGTTCCAACTCTGAAAGAACGCTTAGCTGATATTGGTTTAATAATATCTTTTTATTTACACTCCCATTTACATAAACTTCGAGAAAATTCACCAAATTTCATTATGCCAAAAATCGACATCTTTTACCTTACGCTAATTTGGCATCATTACTTTGACCGAGAAAATGATGGATTGAGCTTCAGGCTATTTCAGGATTTATTAAAAACAGAGATGTCTCCAATCTTATCAGTAGAAAAATTTGGTGGACAAAATAGCAGTAGAATGATCATACATCGTAAATTTATTGATTTTTCTGAAAATGCACTTCGATATTTAGGATTTACTAAGGATGCACAACTTGCTGAAAAATTATTAAAAGAAACTCCGATGTATGGTCATATTATCAATACCAAGAATCGAGAATTTCTTGTCGCTGCGTCAATGCCTGGATCACATAGCAGTAATATTGCTAATGAGTCTTGGATTATCAAATCAGAAATTTATAATGTAGATATTCTGCCGCTTGTTTTTGAAAATGTTTTTAAACTTAATTTGCCCAGCATTTTCCCAATTTCAGACAAAGCTAAAGAATGTTTACTTTATAGACTTGAAGG
>QNAD01000007.1 GCA_003641345.1 Candidatus Zixiibacteriota bacterium
AATGGCAGAGTTGAATTTTTAGCGGCTTTTCGTAAAAGATCGGGGTGTGGTGGAGCAGATAATATATTTATAGGAAATATAAAGAATATACCTATAAGACATATTGCTAACTGCTTTGTGAATTTGATTTTTGTTAAAGAATACATATCAAGATTCTCCCTTTAAAAGTTTAATCCTGTTGAAAGAGCAAAATTTACCCCTTTGGTTGAATAAGGTGACATCGATGCTCCTGATATCATTGCAATATCTAAATAGAAGGCTGATAGATTCAAGCCTGACCCAAATGAGAAACTACTATTTTTATTTCCACCACTTGCAAAACCAGTTCTTAATGGAAGAATTTTTAGCGGATTCCATTCTAAGCCAAACGATAGACAAGGTTCACTTGATGAGCCGACTGCCTGGCGAAAACCTTGTTGCCAATCAATAGCCCATAACAATTTTCCATTGGTTTTGGCAATACCAATAGTTAAGGTAGAGGGGAGAGTTGACTTGAATGAGCCTGTTGGGATGGTGTAGTCATCAGAAGCAACAATGTCCTGGTCGCTGTTGTCAATAGTCATAGAATCAAAGGCAAATATATATCCATGTTCTTCGGTGTTAATATTCCAGCTGATATTGCTGATGATGTTACTGACACTAAGTCCGATAATATATGTTTCATTCAATTTTAAAGCGGTACCAATATCAGCTGTATAGCCGGAGCCGCCGGTTGCAGTTTGTGCGATTATATTTCCTTCGCCAACAAAGCCGTTAGCATAGGTACTGGCTAATCCATTTAGTTCAACTATTTCTTCAGTAGCAATGCCGCGGATAAATTTTAGTGTTGCTCCAATAGATATTTGACGAGTACCGTAATTATAAATTGAACGTCCGTAAGAAAGACCAATCGAACCGTAGGCAACAGCTTCTGAATAAGAGCCGGTAATTTCTATTGTATCAGAATAAGTATTACCATTAAGTATAAGATCAATGATATCTTTATTTAGATTTACATCAGCTAATCCGATTACTTCGGTTGAAATGACAAAAGAACCAAAAGCCACAGATAAAGCTGATGCTTTAATGTCTGCGACAGTTGCCAGCCCCTCTGTTGGTATTTTATCCAGTAAGTACTGCTTGTCATCAGAGGTTAATAAAGCTCCGGTGTATTTATTGTAATCATCAAGCGAAAAAGAGTTGTTAGTTATGCTGGCTCCAAAGCCAACTAATTCTAATCCGTTATTCTGATGAGAGGAAAATCCTAAATTTGCCGGATTATATTTTGATGCATCGACCCCTGATGCCAGTCCAATATGTGCTCCACCCATCGCTACTGCTCTAGCAGAAGACAAATCATTTGCTAATAGGGTTGATTGTGGCATTAGTAGAATAACTGATAGTAGTATGGAAATTACTGTTATTTTGCATAGTTTCATAATTCGATTCCTTTATATTTCGCCATCGAAGAAATATTCAACTTCGATTCTTCCCAATAGAGTGATAAAACCATCCTGATTTAGTTTGATCATATTTCCCTCAGAACTTTCAATGAAGATTTCCTGTCCAATAAAGAGAGTTGAATTTTTGAGAATATCTACGTCTGCGCTATCAATAGTTATATACTGTTCTTCAGTGACAGCAACACCAGTAGCTAAACCGTTTGAATCTACTTCAGCCGCTGTTATATAAAGCGGACCTATTTTAAGTTCAGGATTATTAAAAAGAGAGGTGGAATCAGGTGAGAGAAATACTTCAATGTTGGCACCCAAAGGAATGCTTGATGAAACCTGATATATGAAATTAGCTTCAATAACATTTCCGACAACAAATTCGTAATCATCCTGATTGATTTCTTCTTTTTCGATATCTGTCTCAACTTTGGTTTCATTAAGGATTACTTGCATGGGAGCGGCAAGATTAACTGAACCTGTAATAAAGTCATTACTTTCGATTGTTCCATGATAAGAATCTTCACCCATAGACGCTGACCCGCTTACGTAAATTGTTTCAGGGATTGGATAAATAAAATCAGAAACAGATGAATCATTTTTTAAGATGGTTGTTGTTCCGTCAGGATTTATGTTACCGGAAATTATTAAAGTTTTTCCATTGCTACCATCAAGCTGAATATTTAATAATCCCGGTAAATCGACTGTGTTATTAATATTTAATTCCAAACTTACGTTAGCAAATTGAACAGACTCAAATCCTGTCGGGATATCAATGTCAAATGATGAATTGTCAAAACTTATTTCAGCATCACTAAAAACTCCCTGAACTTCTGAAAAAGAGAGGTCAGAGATAGTGCCCTCAAATGCAAAAAGATCCACTTTGTCTATTGTGTATTTGTCAGGTGCTGATGCAGATATCTCGGTAATTAAATTAATTTGGATTTCCTGAGGAAGAGCCAAGTCGGTCGGTTCTAATGTATAACCACTAAGGTCAATTTCGATATAGCTTATTATTCCGGGATCCAAATATTCGTTAAAGTTTAAAGCAACATTGTTTTTTGATAAATCCGGAATTGAAATATTAAGATTAGCTGGAATTGTTGAGCCATTAGTTATTCTTAGTCCAATAGTACCAGATTCTAATAAGGCTGACTCTATTATGTCCGTTTCCAATAATTCAACAGTGGAAGAGAAGTTTTTTATTATTTGTGGGACCTCTGCGATAGCATTGGAAACTGTGAAAATATCTGAAAATTCAATTTGTGTTTGAATATTTCTTGTAGAGGCAGAGTCAATTCTTGCCGCAGAAGTTTCAAACCAGGTAATCATTCGAATGTTACTTGAAATAGTTTTACCATCCAGATTAATCACTAAGGTGTCAATAACCCCTTGAGGAATGCTGGAACTAAAACTAGTCGTAGAAATTGTAGTATTATTGCTTAAATCGAGAATTTGGACAATAACATTATTTATTTGTGTGCCTAAATTATTATTTACAATAGACAACAAGCCTCCTTCGGCTATAGTTGCTGATGAAAAAGTTGAAATAGTTGGCATATTGAAAACAACATTGAATAAATTCGACGGAATTCGAAGGCTGTCACCTGCAAGTGAAGTTGCCAGACCTCCTGCGACCGATGCTAAACTTACTGTAACTGGATCTGATGAGGGAGGTTCAATTTCAACTTCACCAAGGCTATCGGAAACATCAAATGACAAACCTGAAGTACTTAGTTGTTCTGTATTTAAGTTGAATGTATCCAGTTGCTCTGTAGTATTGAAGGCTACATTTCCATCGCCTTCAATATTTAATGCTTCAGCATCAATCTTACTAATTAGCTCTTCCATTGTATAAATGCGGTTGATAACTGGGATAACATAATTTGTTGACCATTGAGGTGATTGGGGTTTTTTGACAGTACATTGAGCCAATGTCAGAAAGACAGAGATTATTAAAAAACCTATTACTGTTTTTGTGAAAAATTTGAATAGGTAGGAATCTATAAAAACTTGAGATTCATTTCTATTTTTTTTGTTATTTTTTCTACTCACAATAATCCTTTGTTCCAAACATTTTAGTTCTGTTGTTTCACTTAAATGCAAAGAGGATGCCATTTGATTGGTGGGTTTTATGTGCTTGTTACATAGGCGGTTATGTGATATCGTGGAGGTTTGGGGGATGTTTGTTTATTTGATGAAAGTAAGATTAATTGGAATTTCCCCATAGTTTTTTTTTGAAATATTATATATATTATGAAACGCTTAATGAATAGGAGTTGCTATAATGGGAATGCCCAAATATGATAGACTATTATATATTCTCAACTTATTGAGAAGTAGAAAAAACCTAAATGCATCGGCAATAGCCAAAGAGTGTAATGTTACCGAGAGGTCTATATATAGGGATATAATTTCTCTCTCCGAGGCAAATATCCCTATCTATTATGACAACGGCTATAAACTGGCATCTGATAATTTCCTTCCTCCATTAAATCTGGATATTGATGAATATAATTTTTTGAAATTGACAATAGAATCAACACCGCTTAATACAACAGGCAAAAACTCAGATTTAATTAAAAAGATTAAAGCAAAACTGGACGCAAATGTATCGACAAAAGTTCTTAAAGATAGTAAATTTACAAGACCTTCAACTTACATTGATATTCCTATTAGTAATATATCCAATGAACAACAGGAAAATAATTTTTTAGATATTGAAAAAGCTATTGAAGAATGTAAACAGGTAAAAGTAAAGTATCATTCTATTAAATCTGAAGTTACAGACAGAATTGTAGAACCATATTTTATAATTTTTAAGGGCAAGTCTTTTTATTTAGTAGCATTTTGCCACCTTCGGGAAAAATTCAGGACGTTTCGGCTTAGTAGGATTATGCAGATAGAGATATTAGAAAATACATTCTTCAGAAATGATGATGTCAATGTTGAGTCATATTTTGAAGACAGTTGGTTAATTTACAATGATGATCCTGTCGAAGTTGTTATAAAATTTGTAGGACCGGCTGTATCAATTATTAAAACCAGTTCTCATCATCCAAAAGAAATTATCGAAGAGATATCTGAAGACGAGATTTTATATAAAGTTACAACAAGAGGAATTGATGAAATTCAGAGGTGGATTATAACATTTGGACAATATGCTCACGTCCAAAAACCTGATAATATACGAGAGAACCTGAAAAATATAGGAAAATATTTTTCAGAAACTTATAAGAATTAACCAATTGCATGTTCTGTAAATAGTTGTTGATTGCCTGTAATCATCGATATTTATTTAAATATAAAACATTATTTGAAATTTGATAATAAAATGGAACCGAGTAAATCAATAAAAGAATTAAATTTTGATAATATGAAAATGGAGGAATTGTTTCAGGATTTCTCAGGTGTTTATATTTTGTTTTCTATCAATAAGAAAAATGATTTGAAGATTCATTTTATAAATAACAATATTAAAGATATTCCAAATATCTCAAAAGAAACATCTATTGATGATTTGAGTGAATTAGGAAAATTGATAGATTCTGAAGATAAAGAAATAGTAATAAAAACAATAAAAGACATTAAAAAAAATAAATTTATTGATAATTTAATCTTCCGGTTGAATATAAAACCAAATCCAAGCCGGTGGTTTTGCCTTCAGGTCGTTCCTGTTTTTGTGAAGAATGAAACTACATATTGGTCAGCAATTCTAAATGATATTAGTAAAGATAAGTTGATTGAAAATTCTGTTAATCTTCACAGTAAAATTGTTGAAGAGATGGAAGAGGGGATTATTCTTGTCCGAAGCAAAGATGATTTGATTGTCTATACAAATTCAAAATTTGATGCTTTATTTGGCTTTGAACCAGGCGAATTATTTGGGCATCATGTCAGTATCGTATATGCCTCCAAGGAAGAAGTACATAAAGATACTTTTGAAATGTTTAAGAAATTGAAGAAAAATAGAAAATGGAATGGTGATATTGAATTGATTAAAAAAGATGGCTCTTCATTTTACGCTACCGTGAATGCTTCAACTCTTGATCATCCGGAATTTGGTGAGGTTTGTCTTTGTGTGTATAATGATATTACTGAACGGATACTATCTGAACAAAAGTTGAAACAAACGACTAAAACTCTTGAACTGGAAAGACAAGAGTTAAATGAAAAAAATATTGCACTCAAAGAAATTATGTTTCAAATAGAAAATGAGAAACAGTTGATCCGAGAACAAATCAATACCAATATCGAAAATGCAATCTTGCCAACATTAAGAAGAATTGCAAATAAGACAGAAAAAGAAAATTTGCAAAATGATATTATGAATTTGGAGAAAGATTTAAAAGGAATTTCCTCAAGTTTTATAAATAAAATTAAAAAACAGTATTCAACTCTTACCCCTCGTGAAATCGAGATAAGTAATTTGATAAAAAATGGGCAAACATCTAAAGACATATCCCAAGCTCTTAATCTATCATTACTTACAGTCCATAAACACAGAGAAATAATTCGCAAAAAACTTAAACTTCAAAATAAAAATATCAATCTTACAACTTATTTACAATCAATGTAATTACGTAACGTAAATACGTATTACGTGCGTATAATTGCCTCATTGACTAATGACATGAATTGTCCGTTTAATGTATAGAGACAATTATAGTAGAGAGTTTATCATTATTTTTTAAAAATGGTGGCGTAATTTAAGTTAATGAAGGGAAAATCTAAGTTACATTATATAGCTGTTATATACATGAAAATTTAATTAGTAATATTATTACGAGTGTCATTTGCTGACTTGAATGAACTCTAAAAGGAGGGGATATGACAAAACCCGAGAGGCTATTAAAGCTGATTAAGCTTCTGGAAGAGAATAAGTCATTACATATTCAAGACATGGTTGACATCTGCGGAGTATCACATCGAACAATTTACAGAGACTTAAACTCATTAAATAAATTAAAAATTCCACTAACATATAATAATGGATATGAATTGTCAGAGAGTAGTGGAATACCATTCAAAGATTTATCGACAGAAGATATTGATCTCATAAAGTATGCTATTTCCAATAACCCTTTAGCCGAAAATGATTTTTTTAATTCAAAGTTTAAAAAAATTGAAGAAGTATTAAATTCAAGGAGCAACATAAAAAATAGTGTTGTTGAATTTGAAAAGCAAACTCAAGATAATGGCAATGGCGATAGTACAACTGTCTTGGCTACTTTTTTTGAGGCTATCAATAATAAAAAGAATATTAATTTGAAATTGAAAGCTAATGAAAATGATTGGCATCATTTTTCACCAATGATGGTGAAAATTAGTGGGAAAGATATCAGTTTTATAGTAAGAAAAAATGGAGATATGGAGAAACAAACGATTTCTTTAGATACTATTGCTGATATCAAAATAGAAGAAGAATATGTGCCTGTGAAATAAGTTGTGTTTTGATTTTTATAAGCGATAGTTTTAATTAGCTATCGCTTTTTTTATTTTAATTTTGGAGATTCTTATCTGGATATTTGCTATGATTTATTAGATTTATTTTGGTGAAATAAGTATAGAATAAACCGGCTGTATTAGCCGGTTTATTCTATTATTGAAATTAGTTATTTACGGTTTGTCAAACTGATTGGTGGGGAGAGTTGGATTTATCAGATATTCCTCAATTTTGAGTGTCATCAGTTTTTGGTCATTCATATGTGTTTCAACTGTCATCGGAATTTTGGCACCGTCGATTTCCTGAAAATTATCCATATATTTAATTACCAATCCTTCGCCAACTTGAGTCGTACCAAAATATGATTTAGAAACTAATTGATAAGTCTGATTATTAAATCCGAATGTACAAATGATTTCACCTGCTTTATCAACTAAAGCAACATACTCAACAGCCTGACCATTTTCATTGCCTGATCCATTGTAAACGGTTTGATACGACGGATTGTCTGATTCTTTAAAAAGAAGGATCACATTTCGTGAAAAATCTTTATTAACATCAATCATATCATTTTCGGTTTTCTGAACGAGTTCACCCGTTGCTTGGTCAGTTTTCCACCCTGTATTGCCATTGGTGATATCATACATTTTACTTCCCATAACTTCAATCAGAGAAAATTGTTTGTCAGGGTAAGCTTCCATCATCTGAAGATTTACTCCAAATTCACCGTTAGGAGTAGAGATGAGCATTTGTCCCTTAATTGAGATAGCATTAATCTTTTTATAGCTTTCAATTCCGCCAGCAGCAACAACAGCTTTATCTAGAAGGTCTTTACCTTTTTGCAGATTTTCCGGTGTTATCTCAAGTTCCTGATTATTTTCAGGAGAGGGAATAGAGATATCAATCGTCTCCGCTTCCCCAAGCCCTAATGAAGTTAAGGGTTCATCAAATTCATCTTTATTGCCAGCAACTAAAACAATCATTTGATCGGTTCGAATATTATTTTTGGCAGCGGCAACAACATCTTCAGGGGAGACTTTTTCAACTTTTTCTTTTTCTTGTTGAAGGAAACCTGACGGGAGATTATAAAAGTCATAAGTCATCATTCTATTTATAACTTCTGATTTAGTATCAAAATTGAAAACAAAGGAATTAAGATAACCATCTTTTCCTTTTTTCATTTCCGTGTCTGTAGGGGGATTGGTATGCATTGACTTAATCTGTTTGATCATTTCTTTAGCTGCTTTGATGGTGTTGTTCGGTTTAGTTGAAGCAATCATGAAAAAATACCCTGGGTAGGCAAAATTGGATATATATCTGCCGCCTGCTGAATAAGCCAGGCCGAGTTTGGTCCTTACGGCATCAGTGACGCGACTGCCAAATCCACCACCAAGAATAGAATTCATTACAATACGGTCAGCATAGTCTTCATCAAAAACTGTTCCACCAATATGGCCGATTCTAATGTAAGATTGTTTAGCATCCTTTTTTTCTGCATAGTAAACTTTGCTTCGGTAATCATAGTCAACTTTTGGTGGGGGAGGAACTTCTGTAGAGCCAATAGACCAATCCCCGAAATACTTTTTGATTAATTTAATGATATTTTTCTTATCGATATCACCCCAAATAGCTAATTGTATATTTTGAGGTTGAATGTATGTTTTGTGGAATTTCACAAGGTCATCACGGTTGATGGCATCGAGTGTTTTATATTCAACAGTACGTGCATAAGGAGAATCTTTGCCATAAATTTGTTTTGTGAATTCTCGGCGTGCAACTGATCCGACATCATCATTTCTACGAGAGATACCGGTTCTTACTTGAATTTTAGCCAGATCAATTTTATCCTGATCAAATACAGGTCGGCGAAGAATTTCTGCTAAAACTTCCAATCCAAGTTCTGAATATTCGCTTAAAACATTCACAGTAGCATTACCTGAGGTAGTACCTATTGATATTTCAACAGATCCTCCGATTCCTTCAAGTAATTCATCAATTTCATCTCCGGTCCATTTAGAGGTCCCTCCGGTACGCATTACATTGCCACAAATATTTGAAAGTCCAATTTTATCAGCTTCTTCCAAATAAGAACCGCAATTGATTCGTGTTCGGACATTAAAAATAGGAAGTGAATTGTCTTCAAGCAGGTATAAAGTAATACCATTTTCTAAAGTGACTTTTTCTATATCCGGAATCTTAATTTTGTTAAGTTCAGGGAAATCAATTTTTTCAACATCCTGAGCTATACTCATAGAAGTTAGAGCAAAAATCAGAATGATTCCAAGTAAGATAAATTTAATATATTTCATAATATAGGCTCCTGTATTAGCTTCCAGATGTGTTTAATTTTGCGACTGTACGATTTTGTTTAGTCAGATATTTTTGTGCGACCCGTTGAATATCTTCGGCTGTTACCGCATTAATTTTATCTAATGACTTAAACAATTCTCTCCAATCACCCCAACTATTTTGGTTACTTGCCAGTTGCATAGCCAGTCCCATGTTGCTGTTCATCTGGTTGATGAGTGATGCTTTGGTACGTGCCTTAATTTTTTCAACATCTTCAGCACTTATGAGTTCATTTTGGAGTATTTCAATTTCAGAAAAAATTTGTTCTTCACATTCTTCATTAGTATGCTCAGGAGTTGGCATTGCATAAGCTAATAATAGGCTTGGATATTTACTTCCGGGGTAGCCTGGGTAAATACCAACTTGGGCGGCAATTTTTTTATCTTTAACAAGATTATTGTAAAGCAATGATGTTCTACCTTGTCCCAAGTAATCTGACATAGCTTCAATAGCAGGGAAATCAGGGTGAGTTCCCTCAGGAATGTGCCATCCGATAGCAATAAATGGTTGTGATGGGTCTTCCAATTCAACTCTACGTTCTCCTTGTTGTTCCGGTTCTATTGTAGCCAATTTATCAGGGGGAGGGCTGTAGGGAATACGACTCCAGTACTTTTCAGCCATTTTAAAAACTTCTTTCGGATTAACATCACCTACTATAGAAATAGTCATATTTGATGGAACATAATTAGTCCTATAAAATTCCAAAGCTTTGTCTCTGGTATAATTCATAATATCAGACATATGTCCGATGATAGAAATACCATAAGGATGAGCAGTAAAGGCGGCTGACTTCATAGCATCAATTAATCTGCCTATTGGTGAATTTTCAAGAGTTTGTCTGCGTTCTTCAGTAATAACATTACGTTCACGATACATTTCTCTTAGTACAGGATTTAGAAAGCGTTCGGATTCCATCGCCATCCATAATTCCATTTTATTGGAAGGAAGGCTCATCATATAGACGGTCATATCCATACCAGTACCGGCATTCATACCAACGGTACCTTCACGTTCCAGAATATTATCGAATTCATTTGGAATTACTACTTCATTAGCGGCATCAATTGCATCTTCAAAGGCTTTTTCAAGTTTCTCTAATTTAACTGAATCAGCAGCAATCCCTTTTTTTCTTTCGGCACGAAGTTCATACCATATAGAATCTTCGATTTTCATCAATTCTTTTTCTTTTTCGTAATCAGATGTCCCTATATTCGGAGTGCCTTTAAATGCCATATGTTCAAACATATGAGCCAGTCCGGTGTATTCTTTAGGATCATTTGTTCCACCTACATTACAAAACGTTACAAAAGATGCAACGGGAGCGTCATGTCTTTCCATAACCAAGACTTTTAAACCGTTGTCCAATGTTTTTTCAGACACAGAATTTTCAAGCTCAGAGAAATCAAAAGCCTGAATTTGGGGGAAAAGCAAAAGGAAACAAGCGGACAAAATAAAGATAAGATTTTTCATATCTTTTTTCATAGTTCCTCCATGGATTTAAATTATTATAGTGTTTTTTCTTTCAAGAAATACGAGAATTAGTTATAAGTCAAGCTCTTGAATTAATAATTTTGATGAGAAAATAATGAAGGTTTAATCAGCCGAAATTACCACCAGGTTATCAATTTTGGTTTTAATGTATGAGGAAGAACATTACTTTTTGGTATAATTCTGGCTGTAATTCCGAATCGACCAGATTCATTACTGATAACTTTTCCTCTGAAAGTAAAAACATTGTCTTGATTAGAATCATCATCAATTAGTTCTGCTTCAATAGGATCATAATCGAGAATTCGTTCCTGAGAGTCTAATTTACCGGAGACAAGTTCCACTTTTATATCATCTGGAGTTATCTTACCAAGGAAGACTTTTACAGTAATATCCATTTGCTCGCCGACAAATAAAGTTGCCCCTGGATTTGGTACATCGACTGATGTGACATCAATTTTATCCCAACTGGATGCCATTTTATCCAACCAATCAGTTAGATTTTTAGTTAAATCATAATTGTTCTCTTGCAACTTGGTGCAAGTGTCAATTGCGGGGATATAGAATTGTTTTGTATAATCCATTATCATTCGTTGGGCAGAGAATTTTTCTCCAGCCATATGGATAGAAGCTTTCATTTTTTCAATCCATTGTACTGGCAAACCGATTTCATTGAGGCTATAGAAAGTGGGTATAACTTCTCGTTCCAAAGAATTGTATAACATCTCAGCGTCCATTATATCTTGTTGTTCAACGTTGTAATAATCTTCACCGTTGCCAATTTTAAATCCGGTCTTATCATTATATCCTTCGCACCACCAACCATCAAGAATTGATAAATTCAATGCTCCATTCATAGCTGCTTTCATTCCGGACGTTCCGGATGCTTCCTGAGGTCGTCTTGGAGTATTTAACCAAACGTCAACACCCTGCACAAGGTATCTTGCTATATCTATGTCATAATCTTCAAGGAATAATATCCTATCACGGAATCGTTCATCCGCAGCAAAATCTATGATTTGTCTTATAATTTCTTTGCCTGGATTATCAAGAGGGTGAGCTTTACCTGACAAGATTATCTGGATTGGTCTATTTGGATTATTTACAATTTTATCTAATCTATCCAAGTCGGAAAAGAGCAAGGCTCCTCTTTTATAGGTAGAAAACCGTCTTGCAAAACCAATTGTCAATATTTGAGGGTCTAATATTTGTTCGGCTTTTTGGACGCCATATTGTGATACACCGCGTCTGAGCATTTGTTGTTTTAATTTTTTTCTGGCAAAAAATACAAGCCTTTCCCGACGTCGGTTATGAACTCGCCATAGCTCGGCATCTGGAATTTTATAAACTTTTTCCCAAATTTCGGGAAGGCCGGAGAATTCTTCATATTTGGAGCCAAAATAAGATACAAACAATTCATGCATATCATGTGATATCCATGATGAAGAATGAACGCCGTTGGTAATCGCTTTGATAGGTATTTCTTCGGATGGTAGTTCTGGCCAGATATTATGCCACATTTCTCTTGATATTTTCCCGTGTAGTTTAGATACACCATTTGAAAAAGCAGAATATTTTAAAGCGGCAACAGTCATACAGAATAGTTCATCTTTATCTTTTGGGAATACTTTTCCAATTGAAATAAATTCTTCCCAGCTGATTCCTAGTTGCTTAATAAATTTGTCCAGATATCTTCGTACTAAAATAGGCTCAAATTTTTCGTTACCAGCCGGTACAGGAGTATGGGTAGTAAAGACAGCTGTTGACCATATATATTGTGATGCCTGTTTAAAAGACAAGCCACGTTCATGCATTAAAAATCTAATTCTTTCTAATGTTAAAAACCAGGAATGCCCTTCGTTGATATGATAAACGGATGGCTCGATTTTCATTGCTCTTAAAGCTTTAATTCCGCCTATACCAAGAATGATTTCTTGTCTGATACGCATATCTTTATCACCACCATATAAGACGGAGGTAATTTCACGACATTTACTGGAATTTTCCGGAATATTAGTGTCTAAAAGATAAAGAGGTATTTGTCCAATATTAACTTTTAGTATTTGAACTTTGACTGGGGCAGCATCAAGTTCAACCGTAACTTTTATTGGCTCATTGTTCTCATCTTTGACAAGTTGAACCGGCATGTGATACCAATCATTTTCCTCGTATCTTTCTTGTTGCCATCCATCGGTTGACAAAAATTGTCTGAAATAGCCATATCGATATAAAAGACCAACTGCAACCATAGGAATTCCCATATCGGAGGCAGATTTTAACGTATCGCCTGAAAGTATTCCTAATCCACCAGAATAAACAGGTAAAGAAGTATCTAATCCATATTCGAGTGAAAAGTAGGCAACTTTATGATTGTTGTAGTCATTAAAATTATATTGAAACCACTTTTTGCGATTTAAATAATCTTGATATTTCGTATGTACTCTGTTCAGGCTGGCTAAGAAACCATCATCTTCAGCAGCTCTTTGCAAAGTTTCTTGAGGAACTCGCGCCAAAGTTTCAACCGGATTTTGGTGGCAGGTCTCCCACATTTCCGAATCTAAACGGATAAATAGTTTTACTAATTCCCAATTCCATGAATACCACAGATTTTGAGATAATTCTTGAAGCCCCTGAAGCTTTTCAGGTAATTTCGGTAATACAAAAAACTGTCTAACTTTCATTTTCCCTCAAAGTGTTTAATTCATCCTTGATAATACTATTTATAATAAATATCGTCTTAATCCACAACAATTTTACATTATCATTGAATTGAGCTAAAAAAAACATAAAAAAATAATGTGATTAGTTAAAGGCGAGGGACAGAAAATGGCAATATATGGTAAATTCACGATAATATTTTTTGTTTTATTTATTAAACATTTATTTTAAATTAAATGTCTATGAATAAAAATATTAAAAGAATTGGAATTCTGACCGGTGGCGGAGATTGTCCCGGTCTAAATGCAGTAATTAGAGCAATTGTAAAAACAGCTCATAATGATTGTGGTTTGGAAGTATTAGGCTTTCAAGATGGTTTTGAAGGTGTTATTGAAAATCGATTTATCAAACTGAACTTAAGTGATGCTTCGGGGATTTTAAATCGAGGCGGGACAATCCTTGGAACATCAAACAGAGCGGATCCATTTCGTTACCCGGTTTTACAGGATGAGGATTATATTTATGTTGACCGTTCTTCACAAGGTGTAAGGAATTTTGAAGCATTAGGGCTTGATGCTTTAATTGTTATTGGTGGCGATGGTACAATGGCAGCTGCTGATGGTATGATGAAAAAAGGAATTCCAATCGTTGGTGTCCCCAAAACAATTGATAATGATTTGTTCGGTACAGATATAACTTTTGGGTTTGATTCTGCGGTTGCAACCGCTACGGATGCTATAGATAAAATTCATACTACCGCCCAATCCCATCATAGGGTTATGATTGTTGAAGTTATGGGGAGGAATGCCGGATGGTTGGCATTATACTCAGGACTTGCAGGCGGTGGTGATATAATTCTTATACCAGAATTTCCTTATGATATTGAAGCGGTTTGCGATGCGGTGAGAACCAGAAACGCCAGAGGCAAGACATTCTCAATTGTGGTTGTTGGCGAAGGGGCAAAAGCTATTGGTGGTGATATTGTAATTAAAAGGAAAATTGAACAGTCTCCTGATACTATCAGGTTGGGAGGAGTTTCAAACCAAGTGGCATCGCAGATAGAAGGTTTAACAAATATTGAATGTCGAGTTACTATTTTGGGGCATTTGTTAAGAGGTGGATCTCCGACTGCCAATGACCGTATTCTTGCTACAAGATATGGAGTAGAGGCTGTTAAATTGGTAATGAACTCTGAATTTGGGAAGATGGTAGTTTTAAAAGATAACCAGATGTCAGCTGTCAATATTGTGGATATTGCAGGAAAACAAAGGAAAATTACTCCCGAGCATCCAGTTGTCAGAACTGCACTATCATTGGGTATCAGTTTGGGAGTTCCTACTGATTTACCTTTAAAGAATTATTATGCAAAAGATGATTTATAAAAAATTTATTTCTGTTAGTTCAATAATTAGAGTGTTTACTTGAAACGTATTTCATTTTACGGAGCAGCCGGTACGGTTACCGGATCGAAATATTTACTTGAAGTAAACGATAAAAAAATTCTAATTGATTGCGGAATGTTTCAAGGGAATAGATCGTTAAGAGTTCGAAATTGGGAGCCGCTGTCTTTTAACCCTAAAGATTTATCTGCTGTTATATTAACTCATGCTCATATTGATCATACCGGTTTCCTGCCCAAATTGGTTAGATTTGGTTTTGATAAAGAGGTTTATTCCACTCCGCCAACATTTGATATCTTAAAAGTATTATTAATTGATGCCGCTCATATTCAGGAAGAGGAAGCTGCTTATCGTAACAAAAAGAAAATCTCTCGCCATAAACCAGCTTTGCCTCTTTTTTCAACTGAAGATGCAGTAAATACAATTAAATTGGGGCATGGAATCCATTATAATAAATGGCATACGATAAGCAAAGAGTTCAAATTCCGTTTCATTAACGCCGGACATATATTAGGTGCATCATCAGTTCAGATTGTAATGAATGATGGGGAAAGTGAAAAGTCAATTCTGTTCTCCGGTGATGTTGGTAAGTATGCTATTGCTTTAGTCTCTGACCCGTCCGTCCCACCGGAATCCGATTATATAGTTTGCGAGTCAACTTATGGAGGTAAATTTCATCCTGCAGTTGATCCTTTTTTTGAATTTGATCAGTTATTAAAAAGGATAATCAAAGAAAAACGAATACTGTTGATACCCGCCTTTGCCATCGGACGTACTCAGCAAATAGTATATATGGCACATGTTTTAATGAAGCAGGGAGAGATACCTCCTATAGATATTCACATAGATTCCCCTATGGCAGTCAGGGCGACAAATATTTATAAAGCATATCCTGAATATCATTCAATTGATGAGAAATTTTTAGTTGGGAAAAATAATTCTTTCTATGGCAAATCGGTTACATTACATAGAAAAAGAAAATCTTCGAAGATGTTGAATAAATTAAAAGGTCCGGCAATTATTATTTCCGCCAGTGGAATGCTGACCGGTGGTAGAATAATGCACCATTTAACCAATAGACTTCCGGATCCCAATACAACGTTAGCTTTGGTCGGATTTATGGTTTCAGGTTCTTTGGGTCGAAGAATTATGGATGGTGAAAAAAATATTCTGGTTTATAAAAAGCCAATTCATATCAATGCTGAGGTTGTACAGTTGGAAGGGTTGTCCGGGCATGCTGATTCGTATGAAATATTACATTGGTTAGAGCAGGTAAAGAAGAAACCTAAAAAGATTTTTATTACTCATGGAGAAAAAAGCCGTTCAGTTGCTATGGCTGAGCAGTTTAAAAAAGAAAGAAATTGGAATTGTGAAATTCCTGAATTAGATGAAAGCTTTGAATTATAGAAAGAAATTTATGAAAAAGAAATTGACTAATAACGATAAAGAAAAAATGATAAAAAAATTGAAAAAATCAGATGCATATAAGATTGCTTATGGGGACATTGATTTTTTGAATGAAGATTTTAATAGGCCGGTTAGGCTGCAATTGGAATTACTTAAGCCGGATACGATACTCAGGAAAAATAAAATTAAATCTACGATTGTAGTTTTTGGCGGGACCAGAATTATTGAACCTAAAGATGCTATACGAAAAGTAAAAAAAATCGAAACTAAATTGAAACGAAATCCTAATGATAAACAGCTCAAAAAAGAATATAAAATTTCAAAATCAATTTTGCGGAAATCAAAATATTATAATGAGGCACGTAAATTTGCGAAACTTGTCAGCGAGGAAGGTCAAGGTACTGATTATCATGACTGGGTAGTGGTTACAGGTGGAGGTCCGGGTATTATGGAAGCGGCTAACAGAGGTGCTTATGATATTGGAGCAAAATCAATAGGCTTGAATATTACATTGCCTTTTGAACAGGAACCAAATCCATATATCTCACCTGAATTATGTCTTCAGTTTCATTACTTTGCTCTACGTAAGATGCATTTTTTCTTAAGAGCAAAAGCATTGGTTGCTTTTCCCGGTGGTTACGGAACGATGGATGAGCTTTTTGAAGCTTTAACTTTAGTGCAGACTCAAAAAATTGAACCCTTACCTATAGTTCTGTTTGGAGAAAGATACTGGCGAACAGTAGTTAATTTTGAAAAATTAGTTGATGAAGGCACTATTGACAGTGAAGATATTAAACATTTTGTTTATGCCGATCGTGCTATTGATGCCTGGCATTTTATTAAATATTTTTATACTGCTAAAAACAGCGAATAATTATTTTGTTATGTGATATGTTATTTGCATATAAAAGTCTAAGTCTAAGTAGGGTGGAACTCTTTAGCAGTTCCGCCTTTTTTTATTGGTTTTTCCCACCGCAAGCGGTGGGCTACCTGTAATGTGAGGGGGGAATCTTCAGATTCACCAAATCACGTTGGATTTGAAAATCCAACTGGCACAACATGACAGGTTTTCTTCGAGAAGGTCTTTCCGAGGCTTGCCCTTTTTTCTGTATTTGTTATTCTAAGATTTTATTGGCAGAACCACTAAAGGGTTCTACCATGCGATTGCTGTCAAAAACAGCGAATAATTATTTTGTTATGTGATATGTTATTTGCGTATAAAAGTCTAAGTAGGGTGGAACTTTTTAGCAGTTCCGCCTTTTTTTATTGGCTTTTCCCACCGCAAGCGGTGGGCTACCTGTAATGTGAGGGGTGAATCTTCAGATTCACTCAATCCCGTTGGATTTGAAAATCCAACTGGCACAACATGACAGGTTTTCTTCGGGAAGGTTTTTCCGAGGCCTGCCCTTTTTTCTGTATTTGTTATTCTAAGATTTTATTGGCAGAACCTGCCGATTTTTGTGCGTAGTGTACGTTCTCGTACACCACGTGTTACCGTCAAAGTTGGAGCAGGCGAGGGTTCGCCGCGGCGAACCGCCCACTAATCATCGTAATTATTTTTTCATTTCAAGGAAATAATCTAAGTATTTTTTCCCTTTTGAAGTTATTTGATAATAAGTGTGGTTGCGATGTTTAATCCATTTATTTTTGACAACCCCTTTTCGGTATTGCACCATCAAAGCATCCACTCTCTCAATCAATTCCATGTTTTTTAATTTTTCATGTCTGTCAAAAGCATCCTGTTTGGGAATGTTTACATCTTTTGCTACTTTTAACGAGTAATCAATTCCCAAATTTTGATGATGTTCTAAAATTTTAAAATCAATTATTTCCAAACGATTAAAATCATCGTCCGGTTTTGATTCCGGCACTTCTAATATATCATGCCACTCAAGTTGAACTAATCTGTCCGGTTCAGCTTTTTTCAAGTTAGTACAATTTTGTTTATGTACTTTTAGAATATTATCATA
>QNAD01000008.1 GCA_003641345.1 Candidatus Zixiibacteriota bacterium
AGATGTTTAATATTTATATTTATTATCTTAATATTACTTGTTAACATTGTTTCTGCCGGAGATGCCGGGCAAGAATCATTATTTATAACCGGAGCCGGTGCTCGTGCTTTAGGTATGGGCGGTGCTTTTACGTCGGTAGCCGATGATGCTTCGACAATTTATTATAACCCTGCTGGTTTAGGCTCTATTCCCAATCATGAATTTACTTTGATGCACGCCACCTTCTTTGAGGGAACGCAGTACAATTATATCGGATGGGTTTATCCTACTTTAAAATTAGGCGGATTTGGGATAGGCATGATGAGAGTTGGAACCGATGATATTGTCCGGAGAAATAATTTTGTTGGTATTGGCAGTTTTGGGTTTTATAATCTTCAACTTCTGTTATCGTACGGAAATAGGATTCATGAGAAAATAAATTTAGGCACTAATTTAAAAATTGTATATCAATCGATTGACCATTACTCAGATTATGGATTAGCTTTGGATTTTGGAATTAAAGCACAGCTAACAAAACATATTTCTACTGGTTTTATTGCCAGAGATATTATTCCTGCTGAAATTAAATTAATTTCAACCACAGAAACACTCCCAACTTCAATTGTGGGAGGAGTGTCTTATAAAAATAGTTTTTATGATAATATGGTTGATCTGATTACAGCATTTGAAATTGAAAAAAATGAAAATAGGTCTTCTAAGGTTCATGTCGGTTCAGAGCTTACTTTTTCAAATAAATATAGCTTAAGAGCCGGATATGATAGAGATAATATTTCATTTGGATTAGGCTATATATATAATAATTTACACATAGATTACACATACAAAGTTCTTGATTACATAGATGATAGCCATAGATTTTCACTTTCTTTCTTAATCGGACCTTCCGTTGAGCAACGTAAGCAATCTCAAATTAAAAAACAGAAATCGATCGGTTCAAAACTAATTATTGATGAAAAAGCGAAAAGTTTTGAACTATATAAGGCTAAGGCTGATGGTTTCTTTTATCAACTGGAGTTTGATTCTGCGTTATCATATTATAATCGTGCTTTAGCTTTTGATGATGATAATGAAAAGATTAAAAATATGATTTTTACAATTGAACGGAAAAATAAAAACAAAAAATTAAAAGAGCTGGAAAACATACAGAAAGAATTTGAAGCTAATACAATCATAGATAATTACCTTTTACAAACCAGAAACTTTTATTCCAAGAAAAATTATTTAGCCGCATTGGATATGTTGGGTTTAGTATTTGAGATTGACCCTAATAATTCAGAAGCCATTCAATTAAAACAGCAGATTGATATCTCAATAGAATCTGAAATTAAAGATAATCTTGAGATGGCAAAAATCGCCGGTGAAACAGGTAAACTAATAACTGCTATTGAAGCATATACTAGAATATTACAATTGGAACCGAATAATGTAGATGCCAGAAATGGGCGGGACACTATCGGAGCCAAGCTGAATCTTTCTCAACAGCTCAATAAAGGGATTGATCAGTATAATAGGGGCAAACATAAAGATGCATCCCGAACTTTTAGGGCTGTTCTCTCGGTATATCCAAGTGAACCAATTGCACTTGAATATCTTAGGAAGATGCAATCCAGCAACAAAAAACCGATCACTCTTCAGGATATCCAGAATGACAAAGATATTTGGAATCTTTATCTTGACGGTTTAAGATTTATGCGTGACAAAGAATATCAAAATGCTATTGATGTTTGGGAGAAAGTACTCAAAAAATATCCGCTTAATAAGGAAACCAGGGATAATATTGAGCAAGCCAGACTCAGATTGAGTGTGGAAGAATCAAAGTAATAAATTTTTTTAATAGACCTTTTATTTCTTAGTCTTTAATTTGAGATATGTTTAATCAATCTGTCAAAGAAATAAACGCTGAATTTCTCGCTGAAGAAAAATCTTTAGACAGCATTCAAAGAATTGTCAGAGAAAGCTGTATGCAGTGTGGCTTTTCCCGCAAAGATACAAATGCTATATTGTTGGCTATCGAAGAAGGGGCAACCAATATAATTCGCCATGCATATCTTTATGAAAAAGGGAATATTAGAATAAAGACAGTTATTTTCAAGAAGAAAATCGTTTTTTCCTTGATTGATTCCGGTCGTTCATTTAATCCCGAAGGTACTTCCACCCTAAATTTAGAGCGTTTGGTTGAAACTGGACGTAAGGGTGGGCTTGGTTTTTACATGATTAAGAAAATTATGGATTCAGTCGAGTATATCTCTGTCTCTGGATACAATGAATTACGATTAATAAAAAATATAAAAACATTTAACACGCCTGGGACTTCTTTTTTGAGAAGAATGTCTTCGCTTCGCGTTAAATTTTCTTTTTGGACAAGCATTGTTATGGCAGTAATTATTGGTAGTTCCTTTTATTATATGGATATTAAAAGCACAGACCAAATCAAAGAACAGCTTGATGATACAGTAAAAGCATTGGCGAAAACTATTGCCGACCAATCTGCAGGATTTATTATCAATCAGCGTTCAGATGTAGAATTTGATCAGTTAAATTTAAGTAACTTAAGAGCTAACCCAGAATTAAAACAAATTGTGCTTTTGGATGAAAACCAGAATGTTTTAGCAAATTCAGAAAATGTCACTAGTATTAAAAAACAATATGATTTGCCTTCGGCTATTAATCCTAAAATAATCAATACACCACAGAATATAAAATGGAAAGATGAAGATTTATACTATTTGATTATGTCTATTAAGAGTGGTAGTCGTAATTTAGGTCAGGTTCATATAATGTATGATGATGATATTATTTCATCAAAATTAAATAAGTCTCAAAAAGAAATATTGCTGATTACAATTTTACTTTCAATTGTTGGCATAATTGCTATCTATTTGCTTTCTGATTATTTTGTTAAACCGATTGCCAAAATCACACATAAGGTCAAACGATTTACATCTGGAGAGTTGGAGACAGAACTTCCGCTTGAAGGAGCAGAAGAATTTTTTGAAATATCACGAGCTTTTAACCAGATGATGACAAGGTTAAATAGAGATCAAAAAAATATTATCTCTCGTGAGAAATTGGCAAAAGAGATTGAAGTTGCTTCGCAAATTCAAAAAACACTATTGCCGGGGGAGTTGCCAGATGTTCCCAATTTGATGGTTGATGCTTTTTATAAATCAGCATCAATGGTTGGTGGGGATTTGTACGATATTTTCAAAATATCTCCCGATAAATACTGTTTAACCGTAGCGGATGTCTCCGGTAAGGGGGTACCGGCGTCAATGGTTATGTCGATGCTCAGAACAGTTATTAGAATTTTTGCCGATGGCAATAAATCTGCGAAAAAAACACTTGTTGAAGTTAATGGATATCTCGAACAAAATATTCCTCCGGGTATGTTTGTAACAATTATGATGGTTATTTATAATTGTAAAAAGAAATCAATAAATTTGGTCTCTGCCGGGCATAACCCATTACTTTTTTATAAAGAGAAAACAAAAGAGATTTTGAAAATTAATCCAACAGGAATGCCCCTTGGAATTCCTGTTACAATTGATTCTACTTTTGAAGATAAGCTGGAGGAAATTACACTTCCTTTAAGGAATGGTGATTTGTTTTTTATCTTTACCGATGGACTTACCGAAGCGAAAAATAAAAAAAACGAAGAATATGGGATGGATAACCTTTTCAAGTTTGTCGGTGAGCAAGCTTCAGGGAAACCATATAAATCAGTTGCGGAATTGACCAATAATATCTCTATGGAACTTGATAGCTTTAGCGGTTATATGAATCCAGCAGATGATATAACTTTTATTATTGCCAGATATTTAACGGATAAAATAAAGAAAACTCCAAATGATAATAAAATGGAAAAAATAAAAATAAAAAAGTTACCTGATGACCCACCCAACAAGTAAAGAAATTCTTTTCAACTTTAATTATAATTTCCTTGAAAAATCAGGATTAATTTACTTATTTTAGGTTGCAATGGAGAACAATATAAATATATCGCTCTTGGAGCGGGATGGGGATGAAATTTCCGGTGTCAGGATTGATGGAGTTATTGACACAATAACAGCCAGCGAACTTGAACGGGTTGTGGAATCTCTGATAAAACGACAAAGATATAAAATAATTCTTGATTTGGCAGGAGTTGATTATATTTCATCGGCAGGTTGGGGGATTTTTATTTCCCATATAAAAGAAGTTAGAGCAAATGAGGGTGATATAAAATTAGTTAATATGATTGATAATGTTTTTGAAATTTATGAATTGTTGGAATTTGAAAATGTTCTGAGGTCATATAATACATATGATGAAGCACGTTCAGATTTTGGACAAATCCCTTTAGATGATTCAGTAAAAAAAAAAGCACAAAAAAACGCCCGAGTGACAGTAGTTGATAGATTAGCTAATAATTCCAATAATTCATCAATTGCATCTCCTGGTTTTTCATCTAATCCAACTGACCCAATATCATTTGTACTTAAAAATATCAAAGATGATCCGTTTGTTACTATTTCGGAAGTAAAATCATTATTTAATAAATCTAACTCTTCAGCTGATAAAATTGGCTGGTGGGAGATATTTAGTATCCTTAAAAGGCAAAAACTGCTTTTACGACGGTCTCGATTTAGATTTGCCCGCCAATTTTTCCGTTCCTAATTTTTGCTTGACACTTTTCGAGTAAACCCTATATTGTTATTAAACTTAGAGTTTATTATGATCCCATTGGAATATGTATCAACAGTGCTGATAGGAATAATTACGGTACTGTCTATAATCATTCTTTTTTTAATCATTCGTTTAATTACGCAAAATAATATCTTTAAAAATATAGATACTATTGAGTTCTCTACTTTTTTAAGAACTAATAGTTTGGATGGTTCAATTCAGGTAGTAGCAAGTAAAGTAGGTGATTTTTTAAAAGAATCTATTTTGTGTAATAAGATAATTTTTTTGAGAAAAAAAAGAGGTAGCTTAGAATTAAATTATTATCATGGTATCACTCGCTTCAATAGGCGAGAATTTAATATTAATTTTTCAAAAGAATTAGATAGTCGGCTAAGAACCGATTTCCTCCCCAAAAGTATTAAGAATTTGCAAGATGTTATCCCTGAGCAAATATATCAAAGGATATCTGATTTTGGCATTGATTTGTATTTTCCAATTTATTGGCGTGACAATTTGTATGGGGTTTATTTTTTTAAGAGTAAAATTAAAAAACAGGATCAGGCTTTTGAATTTGTGATTGCTTCTTTTGCTCAAGCATTATCATCGGCTTATCATATAAAATGGCACGAAACAAAGCATGTTGACTTGACTGATAGAATTGATAAATTGGTTGCAAGGTCTGACTCTGAAAGTAAATTACTAAAGCAATCGTTTACGTCAATATTACAATTGGTAAAAAAGAGAAATTCTGAAAAATTATTACAGGAGTTTTTAGATATTCTCTATAATAGTCTTAATTTGAATAAGGCAGCATTGATTTATACGTCCAATAAAGAAGAGCAATCAAAAGTTCTAATAAAGGGAGTAGATAACAAATATTTGAATCTTATTGGCAATCATCAAATATCACAATTAGTAGCTCTTGTTAATAAAAGAGGCACATTTAAAATCGAAAATTTGATGGCGAGATCAAATTCAAAAATTGAATTATTCAAAGAATTAACTTCACTTAATCTGAAATACATTACTCATTTTCCATTAGGGAATGGATTACATTCTTTCTTGGCGTGGAGCGGTGAACCTTTTGTTAGAATCAATCGGAAATTAGAGTTTTTTAAAGAACACACTGGTGTTCTTTTTGAGAATGCTCAGATATTTGAAAAAATGGAAGGTTTATCTTTCACTGATGGATTAACAAAATTATCCAATCAAAGATATTTCATGAAACGACTTTATGAAGAGATAGATCGTTGTAGCCGATATAAGCGTAAATTGGGGTTGGTCTTTTTTGACCTTGATGCTTTAAAGAAAACTAATGATATGTACGGTCATCTGGCTGGTGATGATGTCCTTTCCCAAGTAGCTGATATTCTCAGAAAATCAATACGTGCAATTGATATTGTTGCCAGATATGGCGGAGATGAATTTTGTGTAATTATGCCGGAAGCGGATGAAGGAACTTGTGTCAAATTTATGCAACGTTTACAAAAAGAAATAACTGAATCTAACTTTGTTGCAGAAGGGGTAGAGGGGCATTTGAATTGTACTATTTCAATGGGGGCGGCGGTTTACCCAAATCACGCCGAAGACGCTAAAAAACTTATTTATTTTGCAGATATGGCATTGCTGAAAGCCAAAGAGGGCGGACGGGATATGTTTTGGCTTCATCAAGATCAATAAGTTAAATAAATTTCCATAAATTGCTCATATTTAAAGCTTTACAGTATATTTTAACTTGGTTATATTTTTATTCTAAATTGTAGTGAGAATATACCGATTTTGTAAATAAGTAATTATCAAGGAAGATATTGTATGAATTTGAAAAATATTTTTATTCTAAATTTAATAATTGTATTTATACTGGTAGCTCCGGCTTTTGCCGAGGATTACAAGATTGGTTCTGAAGATATTCTTGAAATATCATTTTATGGGAACACAGAATTAAATAAGACAGTTCGAGTAAACCAAAATGGAACCATTACTCTTGATATTATTGGTGAAATTGAAGCCAGTGGCAAAACAACTAAAGAACTTCAGGATGATATCGTAAAATTGATCAGTCGATTTAAGAGGAATATTACCCAAACTATTGTCAGTGTTACTTCTTTTAATTACCAATATATATTTGTTACGGGTCAGGTTAATACACCGGGCAAATATACTTTTGAAAATATTCCAGACCTATGGACTATTATTAACGAAGCTGGGGGGATTTCCGAATTGGGCGATTTAAGCAGGGTGCTTATTATTAGAGGTGGAAAAGATGCCGGAAAAGTGGAAACTATAAATGTTGCTGAAGCTATATCGTCAGGTAAAATTAAAGATTTACCAAAGATAAAACGGGAAGACACAATTGAAATACCACGAACTATGGCTGGTCTTATTTCAGGCGATATATCCACTCAAATTGAAAGAAAAAATCTGATTTATGCCGTAGGTGCTGTAAACAGCCCTGGTGCAATTACATTTGAAAAGAATGTAGATATACTTGAAGCAATTGCTCTGGCTGGTGGTCCAACTGCCGAAGCTAACCTTAAGGAAGTCAAAGTTATTACTAAAGATGGTTTTTATGCTCAAACTTACCATCTGAATCTTGAAAAATATTATGAATCAGGTATTCCAGCTCGATATATAATTAGAAAAGAGGATGCAATAATAATTCCTCGTAGAGGTTCAAGTTCTTTTTTAGGTATTAATTGGGTGACCTTAGGGACTGTAGCAGGCGTAATTACATCAAGTTTATTGGTTTATGATCAATTAAGATCAGATGAACCAAGATAGGATAAGAGAAGAATAATTCGATGGAAAATTTACAAACTACAAATACTTTTGATGTTAAAGATATATTTCAGATAATTTTACGTAACAAGTGGATTCTAATAATTCCGATTATTTTATCAACAATTGTAGCTTATGGCGGATCATATTTCTTAACGCCTAATTATCAATCTTCGATAATTATCTGGATAGACAAACCTTCTTCTGCCTCGCGAGAACTAACAAATATTATCGGGTCTGATCGATATACTAGAGAAAGTAGTTCTGATCGCCAACGAAAACTTCAAGCATTGAGAAATGAAATTACATCCCAAGCATATCTTGTCCAATTGATTAAAGACATGAAATTAGATGATGACAATGATTTAACTTTAGAAGCAACAAAATTAAGAGAACAAAAACCGAGATTCACGGTAGATCAGATTAAAATTGATATTTTATTGAAAAAACTTCGCAAACAAATTACTGTTAATTATGTAGGTAAAGATCAAATTGAATTAACTATTGAATCATCTGATCCAGTTAAGGCAAAAGACATGGCTAACAATCTTGCACTAATTATGGAATCAGAAAAAACAAAATATGAACATGAAAAGATATTGGATAATCAAACTTTTGCAGATATCCAATTAATAAAAAAAGAGAGATATTATCAAAAGGCGCTTGATTCTCTTGCTCAGGCTCGAATAAAAGTAACAACGATTAAACTTCCCGATGAAATATCATCTGATGAAAACAAAAGAGATATTTTGATGGATATTAGTGATACTGAAAATGATATAGACAAGTATGTCAATCAAATTGGAAGAATTGCTAATCAATTGAAACTTTTAGGCCTTGAGGAATATCGTATAAAATATAATAAAAAAATGACTCAGTTAAGAACCGATATCGATGGTCAGATTTTAGATTATGTAAATATGATGGAAAAGTATCCATGGACTAATCAGAATGTTATCAATAAGAATATAAAATTAATTGATAATATACGCCAATTAGAATCAACTGTTTCTGCTTTAGTTAAGGAACAATTTTCTTCAAATACAGAGAATGAACAAAATATTTTAAAAAATTATTTTATCGCACGTGAATACGAAGACATTCTTAGGTCAAGAAAGACTTACCTACAGGACTCATATGATAATTTAACCAGTAAGATAGATAAACTGCCTCGTTTGGAAGCGGAAATTGCAGACTTGGAGGGACGAGTCGAAGAAGCAAGAAGATTTCGTGATGCTTTTAGATCAGAAGAAACTACTGTGGGAATTCTTTTCGAACAAGCCAAAGAGAGAACTAAATATAAAGTTATTGAACCGGCAAAGGTTCCTTTTGAGCCATTTTGGCCTGATAAAAATAAAATTGGTATTCTTGGGTTTATTATGGGGCTTGTAATCGGTGGATCTTCGGTGTTATTAAAAGAAATACTTGATTCTACATTTAAAAAAACAGAAGATGTAGAAGCATCTCTGGGGTTACCGGTAATTGCTGTAATCCCTAAAATTGATAAAATGAAATTTAGGTAAAGAGATATGGAAACTTATTTATTAAGTAGTAAATTGAATGAAATTGAAAGAGAGTTTGTCATCAAAACAACGAATGATGCCAAACTGAATGCTGTTAAATCAATAGTTTATGTTAATGGCCAAATGACTGATGAAACTAAAGCTCCTCATCCGATTGAATATACACCGGAAGAAATATTAGCACTTGTGAAAAATAAGCACGAGGAAAAGAAGCAGGAATTGGAAATTATGCTACAATCTTTTAAATATGTAGCCGAATCTGGAATTATTGAAGATATCTATAATTTAGGAACTGCTTTCTTTTATAAACAGTATTATCGTGAAGCCAGAGAACTATTTCATATGTCTTTGTCATTGAAAAATGACCATCATCAATCGTATAATTATCTTGGTATGACAGAGATAGAACTTGGAAATTATGTGGAAGCTTTGGAGTTTTGTGAAAATGCTGTCGAATTAAGACCAAAATTTGCTGATTACAGATATAATTTAGGTCATGCGTATTTGAATACGAATTCATATAAAAAAGCCGTTTCTGAATTTCAGGAAGCATTGAAAATAAATTTATATTATGCTGATGCGTATTTGAGTCTTTCGTTAGCATATTTAAAAAATGCAATTGAACGAAATGAAACAGAGTTATTCAAAGATGTATTGTCTAATACGATTGATTATATAAATAAAGCTGCAATAATTGATCCATTTTATAGTAATGAAATTCATGCCGAGGGATTAGGTGCTTTACGGAATATGGATATTGAAGTGGCTTACACGCTTTTCCAGAGGCTTTTGAATTTAAAAAAAGTAAAACGGAACGATGAGTTGTCCAGTTATTACATGAAATATGTTTATTCGCATAATGGTGCCAATGAGTATGCTTTGAATAAAAGAATCAATTATCTAAATGGTGAGATTGAAAATAACCCATCTTATGCTGACCTTTATGTTGAACAAGGGGCTAATTATCTGAGACTATCTAAAATTTCTTGGAAAAGAAGCATGGAGCATCTTAAAAGAGCCCTGGATGTTAATCCCAATATGGAAAATGTTATTAAATTATTAAATGAAATTGAAAATGAATATGAGAATATTCATAAAATATCAGCAGACACAGATACTGGGAATAAATAAATGGCTAAAAAAACTCTTTCTATAGATCAATTTTATTCTCCTGATGCTCCTTTTGCCAATGAATTTAGAAGGTTGTTAGTTAAAATAAAGAAAGAAGGGGCTAATCAGGAAGTTAAGTCGATTCTGTTTACATCGGCGATGCTTTCTGAGGGCAAATCTACAATTTGTTCGCTATTAGGATTAACATCCGCAAGGCAAAACGGTTTAAAAACTCTGATAGTGGATTCCGATCTCAGACGTCCATCAATTCATAAGTTTTTCCATTTGGAACGTACTAAAGGATTGACTGATATTCTTGTTGATGGTTTTGACACTGGCGAAGCGATAAAAAAAACAAAAGTAGAAAAACTTGATGTTATCACATCCGGCACGAACTATGAGCATCCGGCGGAAATATTCGATGCTGAGAGTATTGGTTATATGCTTGATGAATTAAAATTTTATTATGATCTGATATTAGTTGATTCTGCACCATTGATGCCAGTTTCTGATCCTTTGTTGCTTTCAGATAAGACTGATAAAGTTATACTGGTGGTAAAAGCTGGTTCGACTGATCGTGAAGTTGTCAAACAGGCAAAGGGCATATTAAACAATTCAAATGATAAGATTTTAGGCGTTATTTTGAATAATCTCAACAATAGTTTACCTTACTATTATGATTATCAATATTACGGTTACGATTATTCTCCCTCAAAGGGTACAGCTGATAGTCAGGTAAAATTAAATCCTGATAAAATTAATAAGAGAAAAAATAGAAAATTCAATAAAAAGCCAGATTCGAATCAAACTAAAAATATTTCTTAATTATGAGTTCTATAAAAAATCTTCTGACTGTTGATTGTGAGGAATGGTTTGTAACGGAAACATTAATAAATCATTTTAGTCGGGATGAATGGGATAAGCTTAATTCTACTGTAACCAAAAATAGTCACAAACTTTTGGATATATTTTATCGACATAAAGTAAAAGCAACCTGGTTTGTTTTGGGGTGGGTTGCAGATCATCATAGTGATTTAATTCAGGAAATAATGAACGAAGGACATGAAATAGCTTGCCACAGTTATTACCATCGCAGAATCAGTACTTTAACAAGAGAAGAATTTGAAAAAGATACTCAAATGGCTATTGATGCCTTGATTAAGGCTGTAGGCGTAAGACCTTATGGCTACCGAGCTCCAAGTTGGTCAATCAATCCTTCTGTTCCGTGGGCATTTGAAGTTCTTGCAAAGTTAGGGTTTAGTTATGACAGTTCAATTTTCCCTATTAAACATGATATTTATGGTATGCCCAAAGGTCCAAGAACTACTTTTAAGATGAAAATAGATAATGACAATACTCTATTCGAAATACCTGCATCTACTTATCGTTTTATGGGTAAAAACTATCCTATTGCTGGAGGAGGTTATTTAAGACATTCTCCATATTGGTTTACTAAAATGATGATCAAAAAATCAAACAAAAAAGGACAACCGGTTGTAGCTTATATTCACCCATGGGAACTCGATTCTGATCCGCCCAAAATTTCGGGATTATCAAAAATACAAAATATGAGGATGTACGGCTCAGTTAACATATTAGCCAGAAAATTTGATAAATTATTGGGAGATTTTGAATTTACTACAATGAACGAATATATTCAGCAATTCAGAAAACGTACAATTGGTTTTTACTAATAATTCAAAAAAAATATAATATTTTGTAATTAGTTGTTGACTATAACTGTATAAAAATAAACCTTATATAGGTGAGTTATACTGTTTTAAGTTAAAGGAGAAGATATGAGAAAATTATTAATTATTTTATTAGCTTTGATCTTAGTCGTTCCATTAACATTTGCTCGAAGACCGAGGTCAAAATCGGGCGAAGTTGAAAAAATGGTTTTTACTGACAAAAAATATGATTTTCAAATCACCCTTCTTGAAGATTGGAAGTACAGCATCAAAAAAAATGATGATGATTTCCGCATTGTTTTAACCAAGAAAAACTATGAAATTCCTCCTGATTACCTTGATGCACCTGATTATGCGATGGTTCCTCGTATTGTTTTATGGGTTGGCGAGGACAATATGTCGCCATTTCAATTTATTGATTCGCTTATAAGTGATTCCTACGATTCTGATAATAAGGGAGAAATTAAAAAAGAATTTGAAATCCTTAATGACAATATTTCAGAACAGGGGAATGTTCGAAATGAATTGTCAACTCGTAAGAAAAAAGCGATGGAAATTAATGATAAAAAGGCTTTCTTATGGACAGGGCAAATGATTTATCGCAAAGATATTGCTGAATCAGCATCGTCAGTCGGTGGAAAAAGAGTTAATGGAAAATATGGTGGCGCAATAGTAGTTTTGAAAGATAAGAAGCAGGTTTTTGCCTTCCATTTAATTTGTGAATGGAATTACTTTGAAACAAATTTAGCTGAATTGATGAAAGTAGTTTCTTCTTTTAAATTGTAAGGAAGACCATTAGGGAGTTTTGGAGGACTTATGTGGATAATTAGGTCTGTGTTGATTGCTCTTATTGTGATTTGTGTGATTGCTTTTGCATTTTATAATATTGGACAAGGGAATGTGGTCGATGTAAATCTTATTTTTTGGCCGCCATTTTTGGAAGTTCCTATGGTAACGGTTGTATTTTGGGCGTTTGCGGCGGGAGTGTTAGTCTCTTTATTCCTTTTTATTTCAGTATATATAAAATTATCAGTGCAACTTCGAACAGCAATTAAAAAAGTAAAGGCTTTAGAAGGCGAGGTTGCTGTTTTGAGAAATCGACCTATTGAAGAATCAGTAGATTTGCTGAAAGGTGCAGATAATCGGGAAGAAGATTTGGATTCACCATTTGGAAAGAGTGAATAGATATGTTTGAGTATGTAATTATATTTTTAGTGTTATTTATATTTTCAATCTTAGTTTATCTGCTCTATGAAAAATTTGTAAAAAAAGACAATAAACAAGACGCTGCTATTTATGTTGAAGCTTTAAAAGATTTGCTTGATGGACACCATGAATCTGCATTTGCGAAACTTAGGCAGGTAGTGGCGGATGATTCTTCCAATATTGATGCTTATCTAAGATTGGGAAAGATATTAAGGGATAATAATAAATCGGATCGTGCCGTTCAGGTTCATAAGGATTTAACCCTTCGCAACGATTTATCTATTAAAGATAAAGTTAAAATTTTACAGGAATTGTGTCTTGATTATATTGATTTAAATGATATGGACATGTCTTTAGCCGCTCTGAAAGAGATTATTTCCATAAAATCAGACCATCGTTGGGCACATATACAGCTTTTAAAGCTTCTTGAAAAAAATAAAAAATGGGAAGAAGCATACGACATAGCGGCTAAGCTTTTGAAGTTGGAAGCAAACAAATCTAAAAAACCACTTGCAAATTATAAGTTTCAATTAGGACAGGAATTTCATGATAAAAGAGAATTCCATAAGGCTCGAATTGTTTATAAAGAAGCTATTGGCTTAAATCCGAATTTTGTTCCGGCTTATTTAGCAGTAGGTGATTCTTATTATGAAGAAAAAAGATTTGAAGATGCTGTAAATTTCTGGAATAAACTTATCAAAAAGGTTCCTGAACAAAGCCATCAGGTTATTGAAAGGCTAAAAAAAACCTTGTTTGATTTGGGTCGTTTTGGGGATATTGTTGATATATGCCATAATATTTTAGAGAATTACCCGAAAAATTTTGAAGCAAAATTCACATTAGCTGAATTTTACGAAAAAAAAGGCGAACTTGAAACTTCAGAGAAAATTCTTGTGGAGTTAACAGAAGATTATCCGGATAATTTGAATGTTACCTTTGAATTGATAAGGTTATATTTAGAGAAAAATGATACCCGTAAAATACGCGATCTATTAAAAATAATTGAACGCAAAAAAGAAAATCACTCAAATAAAATTGTTGTTGATACCAATCTTGTAAATGCTGATTAAATGTTGTTCAGAAATGTTATTAAATATTATTGTCTTATATTAATTCTGTCGGTTTGCTTTGTTCAATCTACAGCGGCTGAAAATATTTATTCACTAATTAGTAAAGGCCACTTAAAAGAAGCCGCCGATTCTTTATCGAAAATTACTACTGCCGCTAACCGAGATGGTAATTATCTGTTTTATCAGAGTATGCTTGAAGAAAATGCTGATGAATCTGCAAAAAAATTAGAAGCAGCTTTGAATTCATCTGTTTCCCGTCGTTTTTTGGAAATGATTTACTATCGGTTGGCTCAATATTATTTTATGAATGATAGAACTGATAAAGTAATGCGACTTGTTACAGATTATAGAACAAAGTGGGAAAATGGGAAATACTTAAGAGAGATGATTAGGTTTTTGATAATTTCAGAACAATTATTAAGCAATTATGAGACTGCCTTGAAATTGTCAGATAGAAATCTCTTGTTATTTTCAAAAGGTGATGACGAACAACAGGGGATGGTGGATAAGGCAAGAGTCATGGCTAGTTTTAATAAGAAATTAGGGGCTGATATGCTGTTGAAAGATATTACACGTAGTAAATCAGGGCGATGTGTTCCACAAGCTTTTTATATGCGTTCTATATTTGCAATAAATAAAAGTAGAATTGATGATGCTGTTTTTTTCTATAATCTTCTTAAGGAGAGTTATCCTTCGGCAATCGGTAATGATGCCTTAATAAATAAAATGATGAACAGTTCTATCTCTGAAAAAGCTAATTATGGGGCAGATGAAATAACTGGAACTTACTATTCCGTACAAGTTGGAGTATTTTCGAAAAAAGGAAATGCGAAAAAACAGAAAGATATTTTTGAAGCATATAACAAAAAAGTTGAAATCAAGGATAAGAGAGTTTCAGACAAAAAATATCATGCCGTATATGTGGGAAGATTTAAAACATATGCTGAGGCTTCACTTTTCAAGAATCAGCTTGAAATAAACCATAATGACGTATATCAAGTTGTAGCTCGATGACTAATTCTCAAAAAAGCTCTTCACATCTTACACCTCTTATGAAACAGTTTTACGATATCAAAGAACAACATCCTGATAAAATTCTTTTTTTTCGAATGGGGGATTTTTATGAGATGTTTGGTGATGATGCAATTAAAGCCGCTCCTATTCTTGGGATTGCTCTTACGTCTCGCTCACATGGCAATTCTGAAAGAATACCTTTAGCAGGAGTTCCATATCACGCAAGTGATAAATATTTGGCTAAGTTGCTTAATCATGGAGAAAAGGTTGTTGTAGTCGAGCAGACTGAAGACCCCAAAACAGTAAAAGGCTTGGTTAAAAGAGAAATTGTAGAAATCTTAACTCCTGGGACGGCTACAATAGATTCTCCTGAAATAGATAATAATCAGCTTTGTTTGGCATCGGTTTATAAAAATAAAAATAAAAATAACAAAATTGGAATGGCGGCTCTTGATATTTCAACTGGCTCATTTATTGTGGACGAAGGTGATTTGAACGAAATATCAGAACGATTAAAAGTTATGGAACCATCAGAAA